>JAUWQU010000346.1 GCA_030610965.1 Phycisphaerae bacterium | reverse complement strand
AACCCGGGCTCCGCAGTTGCGTGTTGGCCGACATTTCATCCTGGCCGCCCATAACACCATCGCCTCCCCTCAATAGCTACCGCCTCAGGCTTCAGCGGGAAGGCTTCAGGCTTCAGACTTCAGGCTTCAGGCTTCAGGCGCAGCAAAAACGGCGGGAGCTTCGCGACTGCCGGCCACTGTTTCTTCTCCTGAAGTCTGAAGCCTCAGACGCTATCAATTGATGGTTGTCGAACGTGTTATGGTCCGCCAGGAAGAAATGTCGACCACCAAGAAACTGCGGTGCCCGGCTTCCGATTCGATGTGCCTGCCTTGGGGCCTGAATCTTATGCTTACCTATGGACGCGCGAGCTGCGCGCCGTTTAGTAAGGAGTAGACTATGTATTACTCAGCCAACAATCAATTCCGTCACGTCGGCCGAAAGGGAGTCGTCACGGTAATGGCGCTGGCGGCGCTGATCATCCTGGTGGTCATCAGCGCGACCATGGCTACGCAGGCGTTCATGGAACTCCGCAAGAGCGATTCGCTCAGCCGGTCCACCCAGGCCCGCCTCTCGGCCGAAAGCGGCATGGCGTACATGACGCAGGCTTTGCGACAGATTCGCCTGTCCGACGACGTGGGCCCCAGCACCTTCATGGACGAGTTCCACGCCGCCCTCAGCGACCTTTTGGCGCCGATGAGTTCGTCCGGCGTGAGGGTCACGAAGATTGGGCAGATCGTGCAGGTCTCGGAGATTCAGCTTCCGGAGATATGTTTCTCCAGCGAGTTCACGCTGGATACTTCCGCGGATCCGCCGTCGACCCGCATGACGGTTACCGGCCGGAGCGGCGACATCGTTCGCCGGGCGGCCGTGACGTACGCCTGCGTGGGCAAGCGGTCGTCGATATTCGATTTCGGCGTGGCGTCGCGCGGCAAGATCGTCATCAGCGGCAACGCGTCGCTGCTGGGAGCGAACGACACCTCCGAGGCGTCGATACTCTCGACGCGCGAGGAGCCGGTAGCCATCCAGGCCGGGGGAAGCGCATTCATCGATGGCGACCTTTACGTCACCGGTAGCGACGTCGACTACGTCTACCTGAAAGGCGGGGGCATCAGCATCGGCGGAACCAGCGACTTGTATGAGATCCTCCACGACCACGTGTACCTCGGCACGGAGGAGCCGGACTTCCCGGAGATCGACACGGCCCGGTTCATCCCGATGGCGACCAACCTGGTCGACTCGAGTACGGACCTCAACGGGGGCAATACCTTCGATAACATCCGCATCGCGGCCGGGACCGACCCGCACTTCCCGTCCGACACCGTCATCAACGGCGTCATGTACGTCGAGGCGCCCAACTATGTAACGTTCGCGGGCCAGACCACGATCAACGGCCTGATCGTAACGGAGGATGCGTCGGGTGCGGACATCGCCGACTGCCAGATCGACTTCCGCGGCAGCTCGTCGGCCCCGGGCGTGGCGGCCCTGCCGGACACCAGCGAGTTTGAGGAGATAAAGACACACACCGGTACGGTGATATTGGCGCCTGGCTTCGGCGTGAGCTTTCGCGGCGCGAGCAACTCCATCAACGGCCTGATCGCGGCGGACAGGCTGTCGTTCCTGGGCGCCAGCGACATCTCCGGCGACGTCGAAGGCTCGATTATCGGCCTGGGGGACCACGAACTGACCCTTCAGGGTAACTCGACCATTACCATAAGCCGGCCGAGCTCTACGATGCTTCCGGCGGGGTTCAAGCACCCCTTCGGCCTCGAGCCCCAGGCGGGTACGTACAGCGAGCCGGTCTTGCCGTGATCGATTTCCCCGCGAGTCCTCGTCGGACCAGTGGTGCAGGCCGGAAAAGGAGAAGGTACGGGCAACGGCCCGTTGTTGTCGAGGGATAAGGCGACGGGGTTCGGGAAGGCGGCTTGGAATCCGCCTGCCCGGTTCAGTTACGCATTCTTTTGCAGGAGTGCGCGTAGGGTCGGTGCGGTAAGGAAGGGCGGTTATGCCCTGCAAGACGGAGTATGCGTACACCAGCCGAAAGGGAATCGTTTCTGTAATTGCGTTGGCGGCGCTGACCGTGCTGATCGTCATCAGTGCGACCATTGCTACCCAGAGCTTCCTGGAGCTTCGCAAGAGCGATTCGCTCAGCCGGGCCGCGCGGGCCCAGCTCTCGGCCGAGAGCGGCATTTCGTACATGACCCTCGTTCTCCGCGAGATTCGCCTGCCCGACGACGTGGACGCCACCACCTTCATGGATGAGTTTCACGCCGCCCTAAGCGAGCTTCTGGCGCCTATGAACTCCTCGGGCGTGACGGTAACGCGGGTCGGACAGGCGGTGCTGGTCTCGGAAATCCAACTTCCGCGAGGATCCTTTGCTTGCGAGTTCGCGATGGACACCTCGGTCAATCCGCCTTCAGCGCGGTTGACGGTTACCGGGCGTGACGGCAGCTTCGTTCGTCGGGTGGCCGTGACGTATGCCTGCGTGGGCAAGCGGTCGTCAATATTCGATTTCGGCGTGGCGTCGCGCGGCAAGATTGTCATAACAGGCAGCGCGATACTGGAGGGCGTCAACGACGTGTCCGAGGCGTCGGTGTTGACGACGAAGGCGGACCCCATGGCCATCCTGGCCGGCGGGCACGCGACGATCACCGGGGACCTGTACGTGACAGGCAGCGACGTGGACTCCGTGTACCTTCAGGGCGGCGGCGTGAGCATTGGAGGCGAGACTGACATCGAGATCATCCTCCGCGACCACGTATTCCTGGGCACGCAGGAGCCCGAGGTGCCCGAAATCGACACGGCACGGTTCATCCCGCTGGCCACGAGTGTCATCGACGCCACTACGGATCTAAGCGTTGCGACGTTCGACAATATCCTCATCAAGGCGGGTGCCAATCCGAGCTTTCCGGCAGACGCCGTACTCAACGGGATCGTTTATGTCGAGGCTCCCAACAAAGTTACATTCACGGGTTCGGCGGTCGTCAACGGCCTGATCGTCACGGAGGACGCCTTCGCCGAGAACATCGACGACTGCCAGATTGACTTCCGCGGCGCATCGTCGATTCCCGGCGTGGGGGCCCTGCCCAACACCGACGAGTTCGCCCAGATCAAGAAGTACACAGGCACGTCGATCCTCGCGCCGGGTTTCGGCGTGACGTTCGGCGGCGCGACCAACTCCATCGGAGGCATGATTGCCGCTGACCAGTTGTCGTTCCGGGGCGCAAGCAATATCAGCGGAGAGGCAACCGGGCTTGTTCTCGGGCTCAAGGACCTCGAGTTGAATTTCTCAGGTAACGTGACCCTTAGCCTCAAACGCCAAGATTCTTCGGTGCTCCCGGCCGGGTTCAAGCATCCCTTTGGCCTCGAGCCCCAGGCGAGTACGTACAGCGAGCCGATACCGTAGAGCAATCCAATCAGGCGAGAGTCTTCTTGATGACCCAGGCGACGTTCTCGCCGAGGATTTGCATGGTTCGCATGCCCTCGGCGTCGTCGGCGACGTCGCCCTTGTTTCGGCCGATGCCGAAGTTCCAGTAGCACGATCCCGGCACGATCATTTGCCCGATAAGGAAGAAGTGGTTGATCGAGTCGAAGGCGTGTATCTCCCCGCCTCGCCTGACCGCGATTACGGCCGCGCCGACCTTCCGGCGGAACATGGCCCCATTGGCCATGGCCACCAGCCCGCTCCGGTCGATAAGGGCCTTGAGTTCCGGCGAGATGTCCGCGAAGTACGTCGGCGAGCCGAGGATTATCCCGTCGGCCTCGGCCATCTTCCGGATGCAGGCGTTGACCACGTCGTCGGCCTGGGCGCAGGTGCGGTTCTTGTCCCTGAAGCACGCGTAGCAGGCCTTGCAGCCGGCGATAAGGTTGCCGCCAAGCTGGAAGACCTCCGTTTCGATCCCCTCAGCCGCGATGGGCTCCAGCACCTTGCCCAGGAGCATGGCGGTATTGCCGTCCGGGCGGGGGCTTCCGTTTATCGCGATGACTTTCATGGCAGGCTCCTTTGCTTAGGCAGCGTCGTATGACCGCATGGGATTGTTCCCGAGCGGCCACTGGAACGCAAGCTCCCGTGTCATACTCTTTGCTCGCGGAGCCGTCACAAGAAATGCGGAAGAGGCTTTGGGCGGACCCGCCCGGCGGGTTATCATGTTGAACGTTACGGATACAGGCGACCGCAAACGGGATCGCCGCCCCAGGAGCGCCATTTCAGCAAGGAGACCGATGATGCCCGGAAAAGCCAAAGATATCAGCCGGCGCTTGTTCCTGAAGGGCGCCGCGGCCGGCGGCGCGGCCTTGGCGGCGCCATACGTGCTCACTTCTTCGGCCTTGGGCGCCGCCGGCCGACCGCCGGCCAGCGACCGCATCGTTATGGGCGGCATTGGCCTGGGAGGCCGGGGCAGCGGGGACCTCGGCTGGCTGCTCCGTCAGGGGGACGTACAGTTCGTGGCTGTCTGCGACGTGGCCGGCCCGCGGCGCTTGCGCGCCAAGAACATGGTCGATGGCCGGAACGGCAACAAGGACTGCAAGGCGTACATCGACCTGCGCGAGATCCTGGCCGAAGGCGGCGGGATCGACGCCATGCTCATCGCCACCGGGGATCGATGGCACGCGTTGGCCTCCATCCTCGCCATGAAGGCCGGAAAGGACATCTACTGCGAGAAGCCGGGCACGATGACCGTCGTCGAGGGCCGGGCGCTGGTGGATACTGCCAGTCGGTATGGGCGGGTCTTCCAGACAGGCGCGCAGCGGATGAACGAGGCGAATTTCGTGTTCCCCACCGAGTTGGCGCGCAACGGCCAGTTGGGGAAACTGCACACGGTCCGGGCGCACATGTGGTCGAGGGTGCAGGACGTGACGAAGAACGACTGGCTTGCGGCCCAGGATCCGCCGCCCAGAGAGCAGTTGGACTGGGACCTCTGGCTTGGCCCGGTGCCGTGGCGGCCCTACAACGCCGGATACCCGGGAAACTGCGGCACGTGGGGAGTTTACTGGGACCTGGCCGCGGGCGTCGCCGGATGGGGCAGCCATACCTTCATCCAGTGCCAGATGGCCGCCGGGGCCGAGCACACCTCCCCCGTCGAATACACCTACCCGGGCAACTCCTCCGGGGCGGGTATGGTCACGCGGTTTGCCAACGGGGTAAAGATGGTGCTGGAGTTCGCCGGCTGGCGGGGCTCATGCGGCGTGCGGTTCGAGGGCAGCGAAGGGTGGGCGTCGGTGGCCGACGGGTATTCCAAGCCGGACTTCTCGTCGCCGGCCCTGCTCGGCGAGTTCCAGAAGGTGATGAA
>JAUWQU010000664.1 GCA_030610965.1 Phycisphaerae bacterium | reverse complement strand
GTCATCACGCCGCTACCCAAGGTCGAGGTCAAGCCCGCTCCCATCGTAACGCCGACGCCCAAGGTCGAGGTCGAGGTCAAGCCCGCTCCCATCGTAACGCCGACGCCCAATATCGAGGTCAAGCCGGGGACCCCGGTAGTGCGGTTCGGCCCGACGACCCGGCCGGCAACCACCCAGCCGACGACAAGGGCGACCACGCGCCCGGCCACAATCCGGGTCCTGCCCCGCAAGATCAAGTCAGGCGCCGAGGAAGAGTACGACTAAATGACCAAGCCCGTCCGTTTCGCTATCATCGGTTTGGGTGTCGTTGGCGCCAGGCACGTTCAGACGTTTCGCAAGTCCCGAAGCAGGAACTTCGCGCTGACGGCCGCGATGGAAGTCAACCCCGAGGTTGCCCGGGCCGCCAAGGCCGCCCTGCCGCCGGACGTCCCGGTTTACTCGAGCATGGATGAGCTTGTCGCCGCGAAGGTCTGCGACGCCGTGCTGATAGCCGTGCCGCACTGCTGGCACCCGGTGCTGACGATCCAGGCCGCCCGCGCGGGTCTGCACGTCCTGTGCGAGAAGCCCCTGGCCGTCACGGTAGGCCCCGCCCGGGCGATGATCGCCGAGTGCGATCTTAACCAAGTGGCCCTCGGCGCGATGCTCCAGGACCGCACCAGCGCGATGAACGTGGCGATGAAGCGGATGATCTCCGCCGGCAGGCTCGGCAGGATCCACCGCATCAGCCAGGTCTGCACGCGGTGGTATCGCACGCAGGCGTACTACGACAGCGGCGCCTGGCGCGGCACGTGGGACGGCGAGGGCGGAGGCATCCTCATCAACCAGGCCTGCCACGCGCTGGACGTGTTCCAGTGGCTCGGCGGAATGCCCACCAGCGTGCTGGCGTCCGTTGGCACGCGGATACACGAAATTGAGGTCGAGAACACCGCCGAGGCCCTGCTGCAATACGCCGACGGCGCGATGGGTCACTTCTACGTCTCCACCGCGCACGAGCCCGGCATGGACTTCATCGAGATATTCGGCGACAAGGGCACGCTCGTCGCCCGCGACGGCAAGCTGCGTTTGGCGAAGCTCGAGGCCCCGCTCAGCCGGCACATTCAAAAGTGCAAAATCGCCGAGGCCGACATCGCCAAGATCGACACCGCTTGGACCGACGTCAAGCTGCCCGCGAAGCCCGGCGGCTCGCACGCCGAGGTGATCGCCGCATTCGCCGGGCACCTGCTTGGCGGCAAACCGATGGTCGCAACCGGCGCCGAGGCGCTTAACGAGCTCGAGCTGTCCAACGCGATGTACGTCTCGGCCTATTCCAGCAAGGCCGCCACGCTGCCCGTCGACGCGCGAGAGATCGAGAAGATCATCGCCAGGCTGGAAAAAGACCGTTCGACCGGCAAGGGTAACCAGCAGCGAAAGAAGGCCGACACCGCGCTGCGAAAACTGCTCAAGAAATAGGCACGCCCGCGATGCCCCCCAAGCCCACAGATGTTCGGCCAGTGGCGGCGAGGCTCTACTTCCTGCCCGTCCAGACTCGCGTGCCGCTGAAGTTCGGCACCGAAACACTCACCGAAGTCATCTGCGCCCGCGCCTGCGTTACCGTCGAGACAGCCGACGGCCTACATGCCGAAGGCTGGGGTGAAACGCCCCTGAGCGTCCAGTGGGTCTGGCCCGGCAAACTGCCATACGAGACACGCTGCCGGGCGCTTCAGGATTTCTGCATCCGCCTGGCCGAGGCCTGGGCCACGTTTGGCCCGGCCGGGCACGCAATGGAGGTCGGCTGCGACTTTCTCGCGGCGCGACTGCCGCGATTGCTCGATGAGTTCAACGCCGGCCTGGACGAGCCCATGCCCTACCTGGCCGCGCTGGTATGCTGCTCGCCCTTCGACATTGCCCTCCACGACGCATACGGCATCGCGTGCGGGCGCGACGTCTACGAAACCTACAATGCCCGGTTCATGTCAGCCGACCTGGCGGCCTGGCTTCAGCCCGCGGACGACTCGGCCGAGGCCGTGAGCTTCGCCGGCCTATACCCGGCCGACTTCCTGCTTGCCGACCCGCCGGTGTTCCTGGAGGCCTGGCACCTCGTGGGCGGCAAGGACCTGCTGGGCCCGGCCGAACTTACCGCCGCCGAGCCCGATGACGGCTATCCGGTGCTGCTGCGCGACTGGATCCGCCGCGACGGGCTGCGGTACCTGAAGGTCAAGCTCCGCGGCGACGATGCAGCGTGGGACTACGACCGGCTCGTCGCCGTCGGGCGGATCGCCATCGACGAGGGCGCCGAGCATCTCAGCACCGACTTCAACTGCACCGTCACCGACTGCGCTTACGTCAACGACATACTCGACCGCCTCCAGGCCGATCACCCAACTGTCTGGAACATGATCCTCTACGTCGAGCAGCCGTTTCCCTACGACCTTGAGGCCGCGCGGATCGACGTCCGTAGCGTCGCCGCCCGCAAGCCGTTGTTCATGGACGAAAGCGCCCACGACTGGCGGCTGGTCAGGCTAGGCAGGCAGCTCGGCTGGACGGGCGTCGCGCTCAAGACGTGCAAGACGCAGACCGGCGCGCTGCTTAGCCTGTGCTGGGCGAAGGCGCACGGCATGGCGCTGATGGTCCAGGACCTGACCAACCCCATGCTCGCACAGGTCCCCCACTGCCGCCTCGCCGCCTGCGCAGGCACGATCATGGGCGTCGAGACCAACGCAATGCAGTTCTACCCCGACGCTTCGGCGGCCGAGGCGCGGGTGCATCCGGGCCTCTACCGCCGCCGCGGCGGGCGCGTGGATCTGTCAACAATCACCGGGGCCGGCTTCGGCTATCGCATCGCGGAGATCGCCCGCGCCCTGCCGGCCCCGGCGGCCCAGTTCCACATGAACGATCGCGAGGAGCGACAATGAAGCTGGCAACGTACGTCCACGACGGCAGGGAGTCCTGGGGCATTGTGACCAAGCGAGGGATCGAGGACGTCTCCGCCGCCTGGCCCGACGGTCCGGCTGGCCTGCTCGAGGCCATCCAGGCCGGCGAGCCGGCCTTGGCGCGATTGCGAGACATCGCACAGGCACCCGCCGCGCCCGCGATTGCCCTCGCCGACGTGACGCTTCGGGCCCCGATACCCGCGCCGCCGAAGCTGCTCGGCCTGGCTGTCACCTACGCCGCGCACCCCCGCGAGTGCGACC
>JAUWQU010000630.1 GCA_030610965.1 Phycisphaerae bacterium | reverse complement strand
CCATGCTGCCTAGCGGGGTTTCATCGGTGGCTGCGATAGCCGGTCGTTGGTGGCTTGGGCACGTTAAGTCGCGGGCAGAAAAGAAGTTTGCGAATATCCTCAATGCCCGTGGGATCGGTTACTTCCTTCCCATGTTGGAATACTCGCTGGAATCCGGCGGGAAGATGCGGCACCCGTTGAGGGTGCTGTTTCCGGGCTACGTGTTCTTCTGCGGCAGCGAAAATGATCGCTACCTGGCTGTCAGTAGCGGCCGTCTCTGCCAAGCCATTGATATTCCAGACCAGGCCCAACTGAAGACGGAACTGGATGCCGTCTGGTGTGCCTTGAGAGCCAACCTCGTATCGGACAGTTGCCCCCTTCCCCCGGAGGGGAATCGCTTCCGAATCACGTCCGGCCCCCTGAAAGGGGCTGAAGGCGTATCGACCGGGACGGCCGATACGCAGTCTCAGTTGATCCTGCCTGTGAGCGTTCTGGGTCAGGGGGTGGTGGTTACCGTGGCGGCGGACCCAGTTGCCCCGGCTGCCCCTTAGTGCGATGTTGGCCGCCCCTGCGGCGAACCTGCCCCACACCAAACCGTTATAGGGCAGACCGCTTTCGAGATTGTTGGCGACAGCCTCAATTGCAGATTGTGCGTGGAACGGTCATGCTGGAAGCGCTATGCTGAAGCTCTCCGAGAATCCGCCAATGGTGCCTCCTTCCGTCCGAACGGTCAGCGACCTTCAAGGACGGTGGTGGGTTGCGCATACATATCCGCGTGCGGAGAAGGTCTTTGCCTTCGGCATGCTCAGTCGAGGCATCGGGTACTTCCTGCCGCTAATCGAGCGGATACGAGTTTGGGGAGGCAGGAAACGCCAGGTCCTGACTCCACTGTTCCCGTCGTACGTGTTTTTCTGCGGCACGGATCAGGACCGCTACGAGGCCATGACAACCAATCGCGTGGTCCAGGCCATCGAGGTGTTCGACCAGGCCGCCCTGCTCGCCGAGTTGGGCTTCATAGAGCAGGCCCTGGCCGGCAAGGCCGTGCTGGATCCCTATCCCTTTGCCGCCGTGGGGCGCCGCTGCCGCGTGACGGCCGGCCCACTGGAGGGCATGGAAGGGGTAGTCGTCCAGCGAGACAAGGTGGCCAGGCTGGTGCTGGAGGTCAGCATCCTCGGCCAGGGGGCCTCCGTCGAGATCGACGCCGACCTGTTGGAGGCAGTGGACTGACACGATGTTCCACGGATACCAGACATACGAGATTGTATTCCTGGGCGCCATGCTCGTGGCGATTCTGGCCACGGCGCTGGTTAACAGACTTGCCCGGGCGATGCGGATCCTGGATCAGTGCGGGCCGCGGACGGTCCACGCGCGCGCCATTCCCCGCAGCGGCGGGGCGGCCATCGTGTTCGCGGCTTTCGTGATGGTCCTGCCGGTCCTGGGCCTGGACAACGCCATCGGCGCGGCGGCCAGGGACTGCCAGACCCAGCTTATCATGATCCTCGCCGGCGGGCTTTTCATGTTCGCCGTGGGCATAGTTGACGACATTCGCGGCCTGCGTGCCCGCACCAAGTTCATCGCTCAGCTCATGGCCGCCGCGGGCGTCTGCGCCGCGGGGGTCCGCATCGAAACCTTCGCCCTGGGCGGCGTGCATTTCCTGCACCTGGGCTGGGTGTCCTGGCCTCTGACCATGCTGTGGATCGTCGGCATCACCAACGCCATGAACCTGATCGACGGCCTGGACGGTCTGGCGGCCGGCATATCCACGGTGACCTGCGGGGTGATCGCGGCTTTCGCCATATACACCGGCCAGCCGGTCATGGCGATCCTGATGCTGGGGATACTGGGAAGCCTGCTGGGCTTCCTGTTCCTGAACTTCAACCCCGCCCGCATCTTCATGGGCGACTGCGGCAGCCTGTTCCTGGGATTCGTTCTGGCCTCGGCCAGTGTGCAGTGCGCCCAAAAGGCCGAGACCCTGGTCGGCCTGGCCGTGCCGTTCCTGGCGATGGGCGTCCCCATCTTCGATACGATCTTCAGCATGCTGCGGCGGCTCCTGGAGCGGCGGGGGCTCTTTTCCCCCGACCGCGGGCATATCCACCACCGCCTGCTGGACGGAGGCCTTCGCCAGCACCAGGTTGCGATACTGGTCTACTTTGTGACCCTGATCTCGGCGGGTCTGGGCCTGTTCATGATCTTCGTCCGTGCCGAGGTGGCCTTGGCCATCTTCGTCATGGTTGTGACGCTCCTGCTCCTGGTCTTCCGGGCGGCCGGCGCCGTGCGACTACGAGAGGCCCTCGTCAAGTTGCGCCACACGCGGGCTATCACACGGGAGGCCCGCGAGCAGCGGCTCGTGTTCGAGCAGGCTCAACTGGCCATGCGAGCCGCAAGCACCTTCGACCAGTGGTGGATAGCCACCTGCGACGCGGCCAGGAAGCTCGGCTTCATAAAGCTCACCCTCAGGCTGTCCAGTCCGCCAAGGCGAAGCGCCGGCCGGACGCTTGTCTGGCACCGAACCGAGGCCGTCGAGGCATCAAAGGCCATCATAATGACGCTGCCCATACCCGACCGGCGGGTCGGCTCCACCATGCAGGTCCGGCTGTACTCGATAGCCGATGGGTCCATCGAGTCCGTCGCCAGGCGGGTGACCTTCTTCGGTCGCCTGATGGACGAGAACGGCCCCACGAGCCTGTCGCCGCCTGTCGGAGCCTCGCCGGCCGGGGTGTCCTATGAGCTTACCGGCCAAGTCGACGACGATTCTGGCCAGGACGAGCCCAGGCAAACCGGCCCCCTGTTTAGAATCGCCAAAAAAGCTCAGTGAACCGGAGTGGGCGGGGCGGATTTCCGCAAGATGCCGTTCCGAAAAGAAGGTAGTAGGTAGTAGGAAGTAGGGGCACAATCCAGGCGACAGCCCTCGTCCTCGTCCTCGTCCTCGTCCTCGGTCTTTTCCTGTTTCGGGTGAGCCGAAGGCTCATGATCGACTGCGTCGAAAATGATTGTCACGCGGGTCCAACGGATCCAGGCGGACTCATGGAAGCAGCCCAAGCATCCCGCAGACAAACACAGTGGCACCGAGCATCCCGGACCTTGACGTTCGAGCCATGGCCGAAGTTGCCTAACCCTTGTCGGTGCCACTGTGGACGGCAGTGTTCCAAGTTTTCCGAGTTTTCCAAGCTGGCAGCTTAACTTGTCAGCCTTATACAGTATACACTTGAATCCTGACTCCGTGAAAGCTATTTCCGCCAAGTTATTTCAGGCGGATTCGAACCCGGACGTTCGCAGTCCATAATACGATGTTGAATAAGTAATGGTAAAGACTTACGTGCAACG
>JAUWQU010000137.1 GCA_030610965.1 Phycisphaerae bacterium | reverse complement strand
GGGGCAGCCCTTAAAATAAAAAATACGGGCCGCCGCGGGGCGGAGAGGGGGGTGGAATGCGTACGTGGATGGGGCGGACCCCGGCGGCTTACCGGCCGACTACGAGGCCAAGTACGGACGGCATTGGGGTCAGCCCTTAGGCCGTCATTGGGGTCATCCCTTAAACTATAAAATAACGGACGGCATTGGGGTCAGCCCTTAAACTATAAAATAAGGGTTACCGAGCAGGTATTCGTTGCGTAATCTAACGGTATGGTCAGAGTGTTTCTCGTTGAATATCAAGGCGCAATCTATCGCGTTACCGCTGGCGGGAACGATTGGCGGAACATCTTCCTCGACGACCGCGACCGCCAGCGCTTCCCGGCATTGGCGGCGCCATGTTTCCCCGGCTGGTGCCGGAAGCATGTCCGGGTTGCCTGGCGAGGGGGGCTGGTCAACTCAAGTATGTTGCTGGCGGGATGGTTTACGATAGCCTCGCCGGAGCATGCTTGCGAAAGGCCGGTGGCCCCAGAAACGTGGGCGCCGGAGGCACGCCGCCAGCCCTGCATCTTCCACCGCACAGGCCGGACTGCGCCAACTGTCCAGACCGGCCTTATTCCGGCTCCGGTCGGCAACGGGTTGTAGCCCGGGCCGTGGGGGTGTATAATGCATGATTTACCTACGTATGGCGGAAACGGAATTGACATCCTCGCGTGGAAAAGTCACTCCTGTCGCGGTCGGCGACGAGGGGCAGGCCGCTCGCGCAACCCGGCCGGGAGGTTCGGTCAAGACGCGTGAAATCGTAATCCTCGGCGCCAAAGAGCACAATCTCCGCAACATCGACGTCCGCATCCCTCGCGACAAGCTGGTGGTCATTACTGGCCTCAGCGGATCGGGCAAGAGTTCGCTGGCGTTCGACACGATCTATGCCGAGGGCCAGCGGAAGTACGTCGAGAGCCTCTCGGCCTACGCGAGGCAGTTTCTCGAGCAGCTTTCCAAGCCGGACGTCGAGCACATCGAGGGCCTGCCGCCGACGGTGGCGATCGAGCAGCGCGGCGGCGGCAGCAGCAACCCGCGCTCCACAGTCGCAACCACCACGGAGATATACGATTACCTCCGATTGCTCTTCGCCCGCGTCGGCGAGCCGCACTGCTGGATCTGCGGGCGGTCCATCACCAGCCAGACCGTCAGCCAGATGGTCGACGCCCTGTTCCAACTGCCAGAGGGCACGCGGTTCATGGTCCTGGCCCCGATCGTTCGAGGCAAGAAGGGCCAGCACCAGGAGATGCTGAGGCACATCCGGCGCGAGGGCTACGTTCGCGTGCGGATCGACGGGCATATCCACGACCTCAAGAGCCTGCCGGAGCTCAGCAAGTACAAGGTCCACGACATAGAGGTGGTCGTAGACCGGCTTATCCTCAAGGAATCCGTTCGCATTCGCCTGTCCGACAGCATCGAGACGGCCCTTGGCCTGGCCGGCGGGCTGGTGACGATAACGCACGAAGACCCCGCCACGCCGGACGATTCGAAAGACCCGGCCGGGACCGCTAACGGGCACTGGCGGGACCGAGTTTTCTCAGCCACGTATGCCTGCCCGGAGCACCCGGAGGCGAGCCTTGCGGAACTCAGCCCGCGGATGTTCAGCTTCAACTCGCCGTACGGCGCGTGCGAGGCCTGCGACGGGCTTGGCACGATTTTGGAGTTCGACCCGGAGCTGATTCTGCCGGACCAGTCGCTGTCGCTTAGCCAGGGCGCGGTCGACGCGTGGCGGCACGGCGGCAAGCGGATGAACATTTTTTACAACCGGCTGCTGCGTCAGTTCTGCCGCGAGTACAGCGTACTGCCGTCGCTGCCGGTCCGGGAAATGCCCAAGTCGGTTCGCGGGGCCCTGCTCACCGGCGACGCAAGCCACGGCTGGGAGGGCGTGATCCCCAACCTCGACCGACGATGGAAGAAGACCGACAGCGAGTACGTCAAGGCCCGCTTGCACGGGTATCTTTCCGAACAGGCGTGCCGGGCCTGCGGCGGGGCCAGGCTGAGGCCCGCCAGCCTGGCCGTCAAGGTCGCCGAGCGGAACATCGACGAAGTCACCCGCATGGGCATCACCGAGGCCCTGGCGTTCTTCGACACGCTTGAGCTCGACGCCGAGAAGACCCAGATCGCCGCGACAATCCTCCGCGAGATCCACCACCGCATGCGTTTCCTGGCCGACGTGGGGCTCGACTACATCACCCTCAACCGAAGGTCTGCCACGCTGTCAGGCGGCGAGGCCCAGCGGATCCGCCTGGCGACGCAGGTCGGCAGCGGGCTCGTCGGCGTCTGCTACGTGCTGGACGAGCCGACCATCGGCCTGCACCAGCGCGACAACGCCCGCCTGATCCGCACGCTGCTGCACCTGCGCGACATGGGCAATACCGTGATCGTCGTCGAGCACGACGAGGAGACCATTCGTTGCGCCGACGAGATCATCGACATGGGCCCTGCCGCGGGGCGACACGGCGGGCGGATCGTCGGCCAGGGCCAGCTCGACGACATCTGCCGGGCGCCCGAGTCGATGACGGGCAAGTACATTTCCGGCGCGATGCGGTTCGAAACGCCCGCGCGCCGGCGGAAGCTCTCGCGGCGAAAGGCCCTGGAGCTTCGCGGCTGCCGGGAGAACAACCTCAAGGACATCGACGTGAAGTTCCCCGTCGGCGGGATCATCTGCGTCACGGGCGTCAGCGGCTCCGGCAAGAGCACGCTGGTGAACCTGACTTTGCTTCGGACACTGCGCCGCCGGCTGACAAGCTCGCGAGAGAGGCCAGGCGAGCACGACAAGATCCTCGGCCTCGGCAAGATCGACAAGGTAATCGAGATCGACCAGTCGCCCATCGGGCGCACCCCCAGGAGCAACCCGGCCACTTACACGGGCGTGTTCGATCTGATCCGCCAGCTTTTCGCCAAGACCCGCGAGGCGAAGATCCGCGGCTACAAGCCGGGTCGGTTCAGTTTCAACGTAAAGGGCGGCCGGTGCGAGGCCTGCCAGGGCCAGGGCACCAAGCGGATCGAGATGCACTTCCTGCCGGACGTTTACGTCGAGTGCCACCAGTGCCACGGCGCGCGGTACAACCGCGAGACGCTCGAGGTCCGCTACAAGGGCAAGACTGTCGCCGACGTGCTGAACATGCGCGTCGAGGAGGCATTGAGCTTCTTTGACAGCTTCTCGAAGATCAAGCAGTTGCTCAAGGCCCTCAACGACGTGGGGCTCAGCTACGTCGAACTGGGCCAGAGCTCCACCACACTCTCCGGCGGCGAGGCACAGCGAGTCAAACTCGCCAGCGAGCTGGGCAAGACCGCCACCGGGCACACGCTCTACGGGCTGGACGAGCCGACGACCGGCCTGCACTTCGCGGACATCCACAATCTGCTCAACGTGCTCAACCGCCTGGCCGACATGGGCAACACGGTGGTGATTATCGAGCACAACCTGGACGTCATAAAGTGCGCCGACTGGATAGTGGACCTCGGCCCCGATGGCGGCGATGGCGGCGGCTTGATCGTGGCCGAGGGCACACCGGAAACCGTCGCCGCCAATACCGAATCGTACACCGGCCAGTTCCTGGCCAGATATTTCGCCGCCGAGGCCAAGACGCAGGGGTAGGGCTTCGCCTGGCAGGGTGGCAGGACGGCTTTATGGAGTGCGCGTGGCGGAATCCCGAAGGGATGGAGACACCGCTTTGGATCGAACGTGGCCAAGGCAAGCGCGCGACCAGTTGCAATCCAATCCAAAGCGGTGTCTGCGCCACCGCACTCCATAATGGCGGCGTCTGCGCCACGCGCACTTCATAATTGGTCGTGCAGGTCTTTGCCCATCACCGCCACAGCCGCGTCTCGGCTTTTACCTTTGGGCGGGTGAACCAGATCAGCAGGAAGACCGGGTAGATCATCCCCATCGTGGCCGACCACATTGGCCAGAACAGCAACTGCATCCGGTAACTCGCTGGATACGTGAAGGACTGCGCGAGAGGAAAGGTGATGTTCAACAGGATGGCGATTATCGCGTATGCCTTGTGCATTCCCGGCCCCAGCCGGCTCTGGCGCCAGACCAGAATGCCCGCCGGCAGCAGCAGGGCGCCAATGACGCCACCGAGCATATAAGCGCTCCCGGCGACCATCGCCGGCAGATCGCCGCTGAAGATCCCTCCGAACTGGCCCCCGCCACCCAGGATAAAACTGAAACCAAGCTGAAGAATATGTCCTATCACCCTCAACAAGTCATATGCAGCCATGGTGGCCGACACGGCCCCGATAGCCACCGGCCAAAGCACGCGCCGGTAGGTAACGCCGTACGCAGGTTCGCCGATATCGTTCGCGTTTGTCTGTTCGTTCATCAGGAGCCCCTTTCACTATCGGCCGGGATTGTACCCGGCGCGTCCGGCTCTCGCCACAGGGCCACCTCGCGCTTGACCCCCGGCCGGAGGAACCAGTACAGCAGGAACAGCGGGTAGATGGTGGGGATAAGGTCGCGGATGCTCGACCATACGGAGGGCCCCCCAGAGAAGTAATGAACGCCCCGCAAGGCATCCACGACCGGCCCGGCCAGGACCGAGCCAAGCACAATTGCCGCGCCGATGACGTGCAGCCGTGCGGCGTTTGGGCGACGCCTGAGCAAGGCTATCGCCGGCACCACCAGTGCCGCTTGGGCAAGGTGGGGCAGCAGCCCGCTCACGAACGTCAAAACCCATCCGAGCCAGCCGTTAAAAGACGCGCCCATGGGGAGGGAGCCGTACAGTGAGCCACATATCGTCATGACAACTTGGATGACGGTCTGAGCCACTCTGCCGGCGACGTCGACCATCCCCCTTACCGCGTGGAACATCGACAGCCAGCCGATGATGACCGCCCAGATCGGCAGGGGCGCTGGCAGATCGCCTTTGACCCATTGGCCAAACTGGCGGCGAATTGTAGGGCGAGATATCCAGATGATGACAATCGCTGGCAACCAGGTTAGCTCTAAGAGCCCCGGCGCAATCATGAGCAGCCAGCTCTTGGCCGACATGGGCAATGTCCACATGCTCATGACAGCTATCGCCAGCACAACCAGCAAGGTGGCAACGGCCCAGGAGCTGAGAGCCCAGAGCGCCCAGCGCCGCCGCAGCCAAAGCCCGATTGCCGGGGCGATCACGACCAGAACCAACAGTTGGTACAACAGCCAGACGGCGATCCGCAACCGCCATTGCGAGGAGTTGGCGAGGCCAATCGGGGCGGATCCTGTCATCATTCCAATCCACATCTTCGGATTTCGCAGGACGCCGAGGAAGAATTCCACCATTTGGTGCGCCGCGTAGGCCCCCGAGAAGACCGCCAGTGCGATTGGCCAGATCGGCCGGGCGGGGGCGGGGGCGGCAGATGCGGTGACCTCGTCGGCCGGCGGGTCCGGCGGGGCGGCTGCGGCGGGTTGTGGGTTGGCCCCTGTCATTGTCGGTCAGCTTTGCCAGGTTTGGATATGCTGTTTGACCTTGGCCCGGCCAAACCAGATCAGAAGGAATACCGGGTAGGCCATGGCGAACGGCAGGCCGATAACCGCGCCCACGATCATCGATGTCCTCATGAACGACTGCATGTGGCCCGGCATGTTCGCGGGCATTGTCATCTGGTTCATCATCACGAGGGTAACCGCCGTGCCGGCCACGGCCAGGACAATGCCTATCAGTGCGTAGGCGACGTGAAGCGTCCGCCCCAGGTGGCGGCGCTTGAGCAACATGATTCCACCAATCGCAAGCAGGACGCTCGTGGCGATCCAGAGCAGGTGGGATACCCACTGGTATGTCTGGTTCCAATCGGGCATGGTGGCCATCATCTCACGCTGTTGGCTGGTCTGAAATCTTTCATTGGCGGCTTGAATGATTGTCCCGCCTATCACCGCCAGGACGCAAAGCCCAGCGATGCACAGCGAGATTATTCCCACCACGCTCGGCCAGGACGGCTTGGCGTCGGCCTGGGCAGGGAAGCTGCCCGGGGCCGGGTAGAAGTTCATCGGCTGGGCGTCCGGCGAGGACATCGTGGGCTGTTGCTCGTTTTGCGGCGAGTACGGGTTCTGTGTCATGTCTGTTCCCCATGTTGAAAGGACGGTAGCTTTGCGTCGGGAGTCAGTAATACGTGAACGGTTGGAACGTCCCAAGGTCGCGCCCCGGGGATTTCGTCCAGAGGTCGCTATCCCCATGGTCGCACTTGGGGGTCGCACCCAGGGATTGCTATCCCTGGGCTTCGGTCGGTCCGCATCCAATTTCCTGCAAGCACCAACGATAGCGTCTGTTTCTTCTTCTTTTCCCTACTACCTACTACCTACTACCTATTACCTACTACCTATCCTTCAATGCTCCACCGGTTTGCCGAGGATCTTCTGGATCTCGGCCACCTTCTTCTTCATCAGGCCTGGCTTGTCGGCTTCGAGGGTCAGGCGCAGCAGCGGCTCGGTGTTTGACGGGCGGACGTTGCACCACCAGTTGTCGTACTGGCAGGTCACGCCGTCGAGGTGGTCGATCTCGGAGTCGGAGTATTTCTCCTCGATCTCCTTCATCTTGGCGTCCTTGTCATCGACCTCGAAGTTGATCTCGCCGCTGTGGCTGAAGCGTTTGAGCGGGGCGATCATCGCGCTGAAGGGCTTATTGGATTCGCACAGGACGGTGATGGCCGAGGCGAAGGCGATGGCCCCGCTGTCGCAGTTGTAGTTATCTCGGAAGTAGAAGTGCCCGCTGAGTTCGCCGCCGAACACGCCGTGCCCGTCGGCAAGGGCTTTCTTCATGAACGAGTGCCCGACGCGCTCTCGGCGCGGCACGCCGCCGGCGGCGCGGATTTCCTCTGCCACCGCCCGGCTGGAACGGAGGTCGTAGACGATCATCGAGCCGGGGCTCTCGGCCAGGAATTGCGGCGCCAGCAGCGCCGTCATCAGGTCGCAGCGGACGGTCTGGCCTTTTTCATCGACGAACATGCAGCGGGCGGCGTCGCCGTCCATGCAGATCCCCAAATCCGCCTTGTGCTTGATCACGGCGTCCTTGGTCATCTGAAGGTTGGCCTCGATCAGCGGGTTAGGCGGGTGGACGAAGCCCTGGCCGATCTCGAAATTCAGCGGGATGACCTCCAGGTTATCCACCAGGTCGAACACGGCCGGGAACATCTTGCCTCCCATGCCGTTGGATGCGTCGACGACGACCTTCATCTTGCGGTGGAGTTTGAGGAACCGCAGGATGTGCTTTCGGTACTCGGCCCAGAGGTCCGCCTGCTGGACCGGCGCCATCGAGGCGCTTAGCGGCATTCGGCGAAGCGTGGATACTATGTGCTTTATCTCTGCCAGCCCGGTAGCCTGGCCGACAGGGCGGGCCTTGGTGCCGGAGATCTTGAACCCGTTGTATTCGATGGGGTTATGCGAGGCCGTCACCATTATGCCGCCGCAGGTTCCCAGGTGGTTGATGGCGAAGTAGAGCATCGGCGTGTCGCACAGGCCGATGTTCACGCACGCGGCCCCGCTGGATGTCACGCCCTCGATCATCGCTTCGATCAGAGGCTTGCTGTGCGGACGCATGTCGTGGCCTACGACCAGGCGGTTGGCTGACGCCTGGCCCCGCTCGTAGCCGCTGAGCAGGCTGCGCAGGAACTGGGCGGTGGCGTGCCCGATCTTCCAGGCGAGATCCTCGTCAATCTGATCGCCGTATAGCCCGCGGATGTCGTAGGCCTTGAATACCTTGTCGATGACGTTCATGCTTGCCTGCCTTTCGTTGCTTGCGCCAAGGGGGCACTTGTGTGATTATTCGCCATGAGCCGCCCAAATGCAATCGGCAATCGGGTTTGACACGGCCGGGGCGGCACCTATAATCTTCCCTATCGTTACCCCCTTACAGGATGTCGCCAAGATGAACTGGAATCGCGTTGGATCATGGACGACCTTCGTTGTGGCGGCGGCGTTGGGCGGGTGCGTGTCTCCCGGCGGGGTGGATGTCAAGCTCATCAATCGCTATCAACGGGCCGTCGCCGAGCGGGGCCAGCAGCCTCGTGTGGACGTTACCGGGATCGGATCGCTTCAGCCGGCAAAGACCTACGTCGGCTCGCCGCTGCCCACGGAGGACACCGTCGTCAGCAAGGTCGTGCGGATCGACGAGACCTACAAGGCGAGCAACCCGCTCGATACAAGTGCCAAGTTGATGGACCTCACCCGTGTGGTGACCACCACCATCAACGAGTTGGACCC
>JAUWQU010000569.1 GCA_030610965.1 Phycisphaerae bacterium | reverse complement strand
AGGGCAGCCGGCTGATCCTGCTTGCCGCCGGCGATGGACGCGCCCCGCGCCGCGGCGAACCGCCGGCCGAACCGCCACCGCCCGCCGACGTGCATCGCCACGTGGTGGCCTGGGCCCGGCTCGGCCCGGCCGTGCTTGTGGCGCAGGTGCCCGCGGACGCGGATCGCGAGGCTGTCATCGGCGCCCTGGCCGAGCATCCAATCACGCGGGAGTACCTCTTCCACGTCCTTGTCTCGCCGGACGTGCCGCTGGACGACCCGCGCCTTCTCCTATGGGGCTGGTTCACGCGGTTCGACCCGCTGGCCGACATCCACCCGGCCAGGCGGCAGATCGACGGCAACCGAATGGTCCTGCAATTTCCCATCGCCATCGACGCGACGTGGAAGAGAGGCTATCGTAAGCCCGTCGCCTTCGATCCGGACCACCAGCGGCGAGTCGAGAGCAACTGGGAGAGGTACGGAATCGACCTCGGCGCGGGATAATTGATATGGGAGGATTCACGGCATAATGGACAGGTACGTTTTCGCTGCGGTGAAGTACGCCAACGCCGCGCCGCTGGCACATTTCCTGCTGAGTGTCGACGACAGGGTGGCCGTGACGTTTGGCCGGCCGTCCGAGCTGCTGGCGGAGCTTGCCGACGGCAGGGCGGACGCGGCGCTTGTCCCCGTGGCGGCGTTTCTGGCGACGCCGGGCCTGCGGATGATCGACGGTATAGGCATCTGCGCCGACGGGCGGGTCGAAAGCGTGCTGCTCAAGTGCCGGCGTCCGCTGGCCGAGGTCCGGCTGGTGGAGCCGGACTCCGCGTCGCGAACGTCCAACGCCCTCGCGGCGATCCTGCTTACCGAGCATCTTGGCTTGGCCGCCGAGGTTCGCCCGGTCCGGCCCGGCGAGCAGGCGGACGCTGCGGTGTGCATCGGCGACCGCGCGCTCTGTGAACCGCCCGCGCCGGCGGGAGACTACGACATGGCGGCCATGTGGAAGGAGATGACCGGCTTGCCGTTCGTCTTCGCGGTCTGGGCGTACCGCGACGACTGCCGCGATCCCGATGGGCTCTCGCGCATCGCCCGCGCCGCACGCGACATGGGGCTTGCCCGGCTGGACGAACTGGCCGCGCTTCAAGCCGAGAAGCTCAATTTGCCCGTCCAGCGCTGCCGCGAGTACTTCCGCGATTGCGTCCACTACGAAGTCGGCCCGCGCGAGACGCAGGCGATGGAACTCTTCGGGCGAAAGCTCACCCAGCATGGCCTGCTCGGCCCCGAAGCGCCCCAGTCGGCCGCCGGCTTGCGGCAAGGAGGCCCGGCACAATGAGCGAACATCCAACGTACCACCTCCACGCCGGACCCCGCGACGGGCGGATATCGACCGATGAGGCCATGGACCTGCTGACCGGCGCGGCAACTGCCGAGCTTGTCGGGCGGGCCGACGAAATCCGGCGCCGCCTTCATGGGCGGCGAACGCACTTCGTCCACAGCCTGAACATCAACCCCACCAACGTCTGCGAGAACCGCTGCGAGCTCTGCGCATTCTGGCGAGAGCCGGACGCCGAGGGCGCGTACGTGATGACCCTCGACCAGGCCCGCCAGCGTATGGTCGAGGCCCTGGGCTGGGAACTGACGGACCTGCACATCGTCGGCGGGCTGACACCAAGTCTGGATCTGTCGTTCTACGAGTCGTTCATGCGGATGGCGAGGGAGATTCTGCCCGCCGTGCGCGTTCAAGGAATGACGGCCGTGGAGATTCAATACCTCGCGAACCAGGCCCACCTGAGTGTGACCGTGACGCTCAGCCGCCTCAAGGACGCGGGCATGGGCACGCTTTCGGGCGGCGGGGCGGAGATATTTGCCCCGGCCGTGCGCGGCCGAATCTGCGGCAACAAGATTTCCGCCGAGCAGTGGCTGGCCGTCCACGAGCAGGCTCACGCTCTGGGCCTGCCGACCAACGCGACAATGCTATACGGGCACATCGAGAGCCCGGCCGACATCATCGACCACCTCGCCCGCCTTCGCGACCTCCAGGACCGCACGGGCGGCTTCCGCGCGTTCATTCCGCTGCCGTTCCACGTTAGCGGCACGAGGTTGCCCGTCGAGCGCGGCCCGGGCGGCCATACCGTCACCCGTGTGGTGGCCCTGGCGAGAATCTTCCTGGACAACTTTCCGCACGTTCGCGTGCTGGCCAACTACACCGACCTCAAGCTGCTCGGTGTGCTCACCCACGCCGGCGTCGATGACATCGGCGGCACGAGCCTTGCCGAGCGGATCGCCCGCGCCGCCGGCGCCCCGCCGACCCACGCGTTTGTTTCCACGGAGGAGATGACCGCCTTCCTGGAAGACCTCGGCCTCGAACCCGTGCTGACCCACAGCGCGTATGGCGCGATTGCGGCTTGCGGATTGCGGATTGCGGATTTCCCTCAGGCAAGCCAATTGGACCAAGGAAGCTCAATACTTCCACTCAAAGACAAGAATCTGCCGAAGCATGCTTCCCAAGGCGCAAGCATGGCTGCCCTGACAACAGGCGTCTCTGCCCTCGCCGCCGAGGCGATGGAGTTGGCCGAGGCGGGGCGGCGCATCTCCGCCGAGCAGGCGGCGGCCCTGCACGACGAGGCGCCGCTGCATACGCTCGCGCTGGCCGCACATAGGCTGCGGCAGCGGAGGCTGCCCGGCAACCGCGTGACGTTCGTTCTGGACCGCAACATCAACATCACCAACATATGCCAGGTCGGGTGCAGGTTCTGCGCGTTCCACGTTGAGCCGGGGTCTAAGAAGGGCTACGTGCTGTCGATCGACCAGATCGTCGACAAGGTCATCGAGGCCGTCGAGCTTGGCGCCACGCAGGTCCTGCTCCAGGGCGGGCTCAACCCGGATTTGGACCTTGGCTTCTACGAGCGGATGCTGTCGAGCATCAAGGCCCGCGCGAGCGTCTGCCTGCACTCGCTCTCGCCTGCGGAGGTGCAGTACCTTTCACAAACCAGCGGCCTTGGCCTGGCCGAGACTATCGAACGCCTTCGAAGTGCGGGCCTGGACTCGCTGCCCGGCGGTGGGGCGGAGATACTCGTCGACGACATCCGACGCCGTGTGAGCCCGCGGAAGATCTCCGCGAACGACTGGTTCGCCGTCATGGCCGCCGCGCAGGAAATGGGCATGCGGACCACCGCGACGATGGTCTACGGCCTCGGCGAGACCACCGCCCAGCGAATCGAGCACATGATCCGCGTGCGCGACCTCCAGGACCGCACGGGCGGGTTTACCGCGTTCATCCCGTGGAGTTTGCAGACCAATCGCACCGAGCTTTCATACCGGCCGCAGACGGGCGTGGACTACCTCCGCGTAGTAGCGATTGCCCGGCTGGTGCTGGACAACGTTCCGCACATCCAGGCCGGATGGGTAACCGAGGGGCCGGACGTTGCCCAACTCGCGCTGGCCTGCGGCGCCGACGACTTCGGCGGAATCCTGATGGAAGAGCGAGTGGTTCGCGCCACGGGCGTGTCCTATACCGTGACGACCGACGAGGTCATATCACTGATCCGCGAGACCGGCATGACGCCAGTCCAACGAACGACGCAGTACGAACCCGTGCGGGTCTTCTAGTACCCCGGGTCGGTCAGTGCGAAGCGGAAGGTGCAAGTCATAACTGATTCCACGTCTTGGCCT
>JAUWQU010000504.1 GCA_030610965.1 Phycisphaerae bacterium | reverse complement strand
CTGAAACAGCAGCGCCCCGGGCGCGTCCTTGTAGTTGTAGGTTTTGACGATCCGCGCCTTGCTCTTTGCGCCTGCGGGTTTCGTCGGTCGGGGCCTGTTGGCGGGCACGGGCGAACCGACCGCGCCGTCACCTTCTTGCCTGAAGAGCCCGCCGCCGTCCTGGGCCTTCACCAAGACCAGGCCGGCCGGGGCTTCGGCTGTTCGCTCGCACTTCAACATTGCGCCGTCGGGCGTCCAGGCGCACCAGTCTGACTTGCCGCACGCGGGGCATGGGTTCGCCTTGCTAACTTCTTTCCACTTCCCGCCGCTCATGGTCGCACCGCCTTCCGCATACTCTCCCAGCGGTCACGGGCGGGGCAGCCGGCGGCTGTCCAGTCGGCAAGATCGGCGGCGCGCCACAGAGTCCGCCGGCCAAGCCGCACGGGCAGAGGCACCCGTCCTTGGCTGTGCATCGCCCACCAGCCGGCGCGGGAAACCCCGCAGAGCTTGGCGGCGGTCAAGGCATCCACCAGCATCGGGGCGACGGAGGCAATCGCGGTACTGTCAGTCACGATGCACCTCCTGGACGTCCTGCCCCTGTCGGATTCCGTTCACTGATGGGGTAGCCTGTTCCCGCCGCGCCTTCTTGCGCGGGAGTTTCAAGGCCCGCTCAGCGTCGGCCAGGTCTTTCGCGGCGGCGACTACCCTTTGCACCGCTCGCACGATCCGAAGATGTTTTCGCTCGTTCATGCCCCCGTCATAGCAAGCCAGGCTGGGCCGAAAGTGCGCGGAAAGTGTACGCGGCCAGAAGGGGCCGATTTGCAGGTGGTCTTGCACACTTTCCTTTGCGGGCGGGCCATTTCGGAAAGTGCGCGGAAAGTGGGAAAGTGTTCTAATGTCGCGGCTTAGGCGCGGCTTTAGCGGTGAACTCTACAACGCCTTTGCAAATGGGGCAGCGTTCCGGGGCCGTGGCGTTCTCCGGGTAATCGTGCCCGCAAGCCCCGCAATGCCAGAACCATCGCCTATCGCCTTTGCCGACGGCTTGCCGGAAATCGAGGTACGCCTTCGCCCATTCGGGGTCGTTCTGGTGACCGCGCATGTGTCGGCGAAAATCCACCAAGTGGACCTTGCAGCCGAAGCCAGGTTTCCTCATATAGCGAATCTCGCCGTCCGGCGTCATCAGTTTGCTCAGCGCTGACAGGCTAAAACGGTCGTCAATCAACTTGCGGGCTTCCTTCAGGTGCAGATACTCCGGTGCGTCATCCCGCCACGGCTGCTCCATCGTGTGTTCCTTCGGGGGCTCTTTCCTGTCGGGCTCAATGGCTGGAGGCGACTGCACAATGGGCGACTGCTGCACCAGTGGCGGCACGGCCAACTCTGCCAGACGGCGGGTAAGCTTCGCCCTGATGATGTCCAGGTCACGGATCGCCCAATCCAGTTCCCCAATCCTACTTGGCCGGCCGTATTCAATCGCGTTCTGGTAGGTCTTCAGGGGCTTATCGCAGTTCCAAGGCACGAGCCTGTCCGTCCACAGAATCAGTTCCCCCTTGATGCTGCTGAAGAGGGTGTCCAGCCGCTTTCGGATGTTTGCTTCGGCCTCCCTGATCGCGAGAACCGCCTTCCGATAATCAAGGGTATAGCGCCGGTCAAGGCGTCGATAAAGCTCCTCGTCGGAGACCTCCGACGCAGGCTTTAGGCTCTCGGGAAACTCCTTGCAAGGCCCTGCCCCAAAGATCATTGGGGTTGTCCGCGCCTGCTCGATGGCCTGTTGTCGATGCAGGCGGATCGTCGCCCACAACTTGCGGTCGGGCGGACGCAAGGGCTCCGGGGGATAACGCAGCCAGAGAAACCCGGCCCGAAGCTCACCAGCCTCGGCCAAGAGCCGGTTCAGCATGTCGGTGGACATTGCCATACACGCCGTTACAACCCCAGTGGCAAATTGTCCGACTTGCGTCAGGGCAGTTCCCGGATTCTCGCGCCTTACGGTCGCTGGTATGGACAGCCGTTGAATCACAGCGGCAACCGCCGCCACGTTCCCGCCCTGGGAAACCGCCACCGCGTGCCGCGCGTGCAGGTCGGCTTTCACGTCTGCCAGCGCTCGATCAATTTCGTGGCGTCGTTCCTCACTGGTCCCAAGTACCCCCGGACGGTAAGACCCCTTGATGGAGTGGATGAACGACTCATTGTCGCCTGCGATTTCCTTTGGCCGATCAAAGCCTTCAAGCAGTTTCGACCTTGCCCTTTTCGATTGAAAACAGTCGTCTGTCCAATCGTGGATCATCGCAATTTAAAGGTAACGACAGGGGAGTCTCTCTTCGGGCGTGTCCGCATCGAGTATGCTGAGGGGCTGGACCGGTTTCAGGCAGTCATGCAACCAGCCTTCCACCACGTCCCCCGTGTCGGGGTCGGTCAATTTCACCCACGCCCATTTTGACTTTTCATCCGGTGGGCCTGCCGCTTTGTCTTGCAGTCGCGGATTCTCCCGGATGATTTGGCATCGCTCGGCCGCAGTCGCTTTCTCCGCTTCCTCTTCGCGGTCGCGCTGTCGCTCGATTGCGTACGTTATCCGTTCACGAAAAAGGGCCATGTTCGATACGGGGGCCGGCGGGAAGAAGAACTCGTGAATCTCGTCGGAGGCCCGCTGAAAGAAGTGTTCCGTATCACGCTCTTGCTCGTTCAGCCTCGACATACCGGAAGTCTCCGCAACCTGCGCGGGGGATTGGTCTGATTCGATCTCGCGCCGCGTCTCGTCCAACAATGCTGTCAGGGCCGGAAGGTCAGCTTCCTGAAGCGCCTCGACGCGCTCCAGAAGGCTTTGGTACAGGTAATACCGGTCCTTGTCCTCCCGTTCGGTACATTCCCCCGGCTTGGGCCAGGTGCCCACCTTCTCTTGTCCATTGCAGCACAGATCATGCACGGCAGCCAGGGCAGCGTACCGCTCGGATCTTGCCAAGCCCCGGTCCGCCGGCAGCGGCAGGGGAAAGGCGTCGGTAGGACGAGTCTCGGGGCGAATGCGAAACTCGGGCGGTGCCCAGCACCAAAGGTCCTGCCCGAAGACCGGCAGCGGGAACCACTTCAGCCCGTCGTCCGTCTCACCGTTTACTGAGTTCGTGTGAAAAGCCCGGCTGTCCCGGAGTTTCGGCGTCTCGCGGACCTTCGTGACGTACCGCGAATACCGCTTTTCCTCGTCTGCGAGTCGGACCCCCTGGGCCTCCATGTCGGCCATCCAGGCTTCCAGCATTTCACGGAAGACTGGCACGGCGTTATGCCGCCGGACCGCTGAGTTTACTTCCCACGCAAACCCCGCAAGCCATTGCGGGCAAGCATTGCCATCCATGCTCACCTGTCTTTCCGGGCCATCCCGGCGAGCCTGTTGTACAGATGGGAACGATAAGCCCACAGGGACGCATGACTCGCCCGCCGAAGGCGTTTGGCCGGCGGGGGCTTCCTGGCCGGCAGCACCTGGCTCCTCTGGGCAGGACCCCAAGGATTCGGCTGGAACAGGCTCGGGACCCATGCCTTCGGACCTGTCGCCGATACCCAATTCCTTGCGTATCAGTGAGCCCCATTCCGCCGCATCGTGGCAGAAGTAGTAATTAGCGTCACAATCGCTATCGACAGAATCATCGCCCGGCAGATCACGCGGCCGCCGCGCATGCAGTGGCCATGTGGCCGCCAGATGCGCCATGATGTGTTCAACATCAAGACGTGTCGGCACGGCAACCGCAGAGGCGGGATCATATCCAAATGTCAGGTACTCATCTTCAGCAATTGGCTTAAAACAACTTTCTGAGCCCTCATCGTAAAGGCGGCGGGCAAAAACGCCATGTTCGCCTTTGTACTGTTCGGCAAACGCCTCGCACAGGCGCGCGGCCACTCGCTCGTCTTCGACTTTGTAAAAGAAGTTCTCGTCTTTATCGGGACCATCGCACTGCAAGATGAATTTCAGGTAAAAGGCGGCCATTGCTCACCTGTCTTCCTTCGGGCCGTCCCGGCGGCTCCACCGGACAGGTGGGGGCGGTGGACGCCGCCGAGGCGTTTACCGGGCCGTCGCCCGGCTTCCCGATGGTTCTTAAGGCTATATTCTACCACCCA
>JAUWQU010000749.1 GCA_030610965.1 Phycisphaerae bacterium | reverse complement strand
TCGGCATAATCTAGTTCAAAATAAGTAGATTTTTTCTTTCGCCGGCGGCCCGACTGGCGTATAATAGAGGGCGCGATGAATGGAAGCGGCTCCAATGAGACGGCCGGCCCCGGCGGGAACCTTCACGCCTACCGCGTGTCCGTTCATCGCACCGCCGGGGCCGCCGACCTTGAGGAGGATGGGCCATGTCAAAGCAGCAGACGTGCGTGACGTACTATCGCGTTTCGAGCGGGGCGCAAAAGGAACGCGGTAGCATCGCCCGGCAGGACCAGTTGATCCCCGCGCTGGTCAAGCACCGGGGCCTCCGGGTGATCGGCGAGTACAGGGACGATGGTGTGTCCGGCCGGACCATCCAGAAACGGGACGACTTTTCCCGGCTGCTGGCCGACCTGCCCAAGTTCCGGCCGGACTTCATCGTATTTCTGCGTGCCGATAGGTTTGGCCGACCGCAGGACTGGGCGACCTTGATGGAACTCGTCAACGCCGCCCCACAACACAAGGTCAACCTATGCTACGGCTGCGAGGACAGCTTGACGGGCGACCTACAGACGACCGTCGTTCCCTACAGCGACCGGATGGGGCTCACGCGGTTCCAGGTCGAACTCGTGCAGGCCGGCGTAGAGTCGGAGCGTAAAGGAAGGGACATCCGTCAGGGCAACTTCTCAAACCTTGTGCGCGGCCGGTGGCCGTTCGGCCAGGTGCCATTCGGCTGGCAATATGACCGGCAGGTCGGACGGTTCGTCGCCTTGCCCGACCAGATCGGGACGCTCCGGTTCATCTATGCGGAGGCCGCGTCCGGCAAGGGCACACCGCTAATCGCTCAGGAGTTACGCCGCCGGAAGGTGCTGCTGCCCAAGGCCGTCGAAGCGGAGAAGCGGAAGGCCAAGCTGGCAAAGCTGTACCCCGGCGGCGAGTATAGGTGGGAGCAGTCGGCCGTTCGCCGCCTACTGGAGCGCGAGTACCACTACACCGGCCTCATGCGGTACAACGTGGCTGAGAGTTACCCCGACCTGCTAAAAGCCTACCGCGAGGGTAGGGCCGGGAACGGCGACTGCAAGCTCACGGCGGACGGCTTCACCAAGTTCGCGGTGCTCGTGGACGGGCAACCCGCGATAGACGCGGCAACGTGGAAGGCCGCCCGCGAGTATGTGGACCGCCGGGCCAAGCGCCATGGCGGCGAGCGTCGGGGCGAGCGCCGGGCGTTCTTGTGGGGCCCCTGGCTCAAGTGCGAGTGCGGGGGGAACCTCAAGGCCCGCGCCCACAAGTTCAAGAACCCTTGCAAGGGGTTGACGACCTATCACTACTATTCGTGCCGCTTCCACGCCGCCGACAGCGACCGCGACGGCCGCCCCGCGTGCACGGTCCCGCACTTGCACGCCGACGACATTGACACGCGGCTATGGGGAATGCTGCTGGACTGGATCGCCCGGCCCTCGACGCACCTGGAGCGCTGGCTCAGGGGCCGGGGCGAGAGCGTGGACCCGGGCGCCTTGCGGGCCGAGATCGTCTCCAAAGAGGCCGGGCGTGCCGCCCACGAGCGGGACCGCTCGAAGTGGCTTGACCTGTTCGCAGAGGACAGCATAGACAAGGCCGAGCTGACCCGCCGCAGCCGGGCCGACGCAGCGGCCGTCGAGCGGCTGGACGGCGAGATTGACACGCTGCGCCGCCGGCTGGACGCCGCCACGGGCGACGACGCCGCCACGGCGAAGGCCCGCAAGATGCTGGTAGCCTACGAGCGGGGCATGGCGGACGCGGCCGACGATCTCCGGCGGCAGCTGGACACGCTCGACTGGCACGCCCGCCGGACGTTGCTGACGCGGCTGCTCGGCCCAGACCCGATCACGTTGGGCTGGAGGCCGTACGCAAGCATCCGGGCCATCCAGAAGCGGCGTGGGCAAGACCCGGACGCCTTCATGGCCCGGTGGTGTGTGCAGTCGCCGAAGGGTGATGAAACGGAAGGCCTGTTCATCGTTGGCGTTGTGCTGCCAGTGCGGCCGTCGGAGATCATTGATGCCCTGGCTGCCGTCGGGGTTCGTCCTGCTTTTGCTTCCAAAGTGCCTGCTTTAGGGTCACGGTGCGGTTGAAGACGAGCCGGACGACGGAGGAGTCCGGGTCCACGCAAAAGTATCCGAGCCGCTCAAACTGGAACCGGTCGCCCGGCTTCGCGGCGGCAAGCGACGGCTCGACCTTCGCATCCGAAATCACCTCCAGCGACTTCGGATTGAGGCCGGCCTTCCAGTCCGCACCTTCGGCCACGTCGTCCGGGTCTGCTTTTGTGAACAGGTAATCATATAGCCGCACCTCGGCTTCCAGGGCGTGCGCGGCCGAGACCCAGTGCAGCGTCGCTTTCACCTTGCGTCCGTCTGGCGCGTCGCCGCCGCGCGGCGCCGGATCGAAAGTGCACCGGAGTTCCACCACCTCGCCCGAGCACGGGTCCTTGACGACGCCGGTGCACCGGATGAAGTAGGCGTACCGGAGCCGCACCTCCCGTCCCGGAGCCAGGCGGTAGAACTTTTTGGGCGGCTCCTCCATAAAGTCGTCGCGCTCGATGTAGAGCACCTTGCTGAAGGGAACCTTCCTCGTGCCGGCCGAGGGATCCTCCGGGTTGTTGACAGCCTCCATTTCCTCGACGGCGCCCTCGGGGTAGTTGTCGATGATGAGCTTGAGCGGGCGCAGGACGCCCATTACCCGCAGGGCGCTCTTGTTCAGGTCCTCGCGCAGGCAATGTTCGAGCAACTGGACGTCGACCACGCTGTCGTACTT
>JAUWQU010000240.1 GCA_030610965.1 Phycisphaerae bacterium | reverse complement strand
GTCACGGTCGCGATCATCGGTTGCGGCCGAAGCGGCGCGTACTGGCCGGAGTCCTACAACCGACAGCGTCAGTTCCAGTTCATCAGCGTCTGCGACGTCGACAGCGAGCGCGCCGACCGCGTCCGCGCCCGCATCGAGCGGCGCGAGAAGGGAACCAAGACCGTCGGCGACTTCCGCGAGGTGCTCGCCGATGACAGCGTAGACGCCGTGGTGATCGCCACGCCGGACCACTGGCACGCCGTGATCGCATGTGCGGCCGCACGGGCCAACAAGGACATATACTGCGAGAGCCCGATCTCGCTGACGGTTCGCGAAGCCCGGCGGATCGAGCGGGTCTCCTCGCGGTACGGGCGGATATTCCAGGCCGGGCTGAGCCATCGCTATCACAGCACCTACCGCCGGGCGTGCGGGCTGATCCGCGACGGCGCCTTGGGCAAGATCCAGAAGGTATACGCTTCCTGCGGCAGCCCGTCGCAGTACTGCACTCTGGGAGCCACCTCGAGCAAGTGCCCGGACACATTAGACTGGGACCTCTGGCAGGGCCCGGCGCCTCAAGCGCCGTATCACCCCAACCGCTGCTCGAGCAACTACTCCGGCTGGCGGGCGTTTCGGGAGTACTCCGGCGGGCCGCTGGCTTACAACGGCGCGTACATGTTCGACATAGCCCAGTGGGCTCTAGGCGCCGACGCGACCGGGCCGGTCGAGTTCGTCCCGCCGAAGCGCGACGGCGATAAAACAATCCCGCTTACGCTGCGTTACGCCGACGGCACGACGGTTATCGGCGCCCGAGGCCCCCACAAGGGCTCGGTCGAGTTCGTCGGCGAGAAGGGCTCGCTGGCGCTCGGCGTCGGCGAGAAGGGCTTCCAGACCTGGCCGGACAACCTCGCTGACGGGGCCGCTACGGACGGGCACGCCCATCGAAAGTTCAGCTCCGACCCGATAGCGGACTTCCGCGACTGCGTCAGGACACGCAACCAGCCGCTTGCCAACGCCGAGAGCGCCTGCCGTTCGGCCACTATCGCCCACCTGGCGTGCATCGCGTTCTGGGCCGGCAGGACCATCAAGTGGGACCCCGTCAGGGAAGAGGTCGTCAACGACGACCTGGCAGCACGATGGCTCGACAGGCCCAAACGCTCGCCATGGCGGTGCTGACATGATCGGCCGACGAAGATCAATTACGACTTGCGGATCGGTGCTGGCGCTGCTGCTGGCGGCGACGGCCTGCTTCGCTCAGTCGCCCCGGCCGGCAGGTCCGCGAGCAAAGCCCATGTCGGCGGCCGAAAGGGCTCGGGCCCAGGCCCAACTCGTGGGGGAGTTCAAGTCCGGCAGGCTTCAGGGCGAGCGGACGGACGAGCAACTCCAGGCCGACGCCGACCGCGTGATAGGATACATTCTGAATGCACTCGCCAGGGCCGGCGGCAACCGGTATCGCATAGAACAGGCTCGCAGGGACCTGGAGATGGTCTGCTTCAACTCGGTCAGGCCCAGCGACGACCGCGTGCGGCGGGCCGTGTGCAAGGCGCTGGTCGGCAGGTTTGTCGAGGACGCCAACTCGCCTGCCGGCGCCAAGAGGATCATCGTCGAGATGCTCCAGGACATCGGCGGCGCCGAATGTGTCGACGGCGTCGGCGAAGTGCTCAAGAGCCCCAACCCAATCTGCCGCGAGCAGGCGCGGTGCATACTGGAGAAGATTCCCGCATCGGGCGCCAGGGACAAGCTCCACCAGGCCCTTTTCGCGGCCGTAGAGCCCCGGTGGCAGGTCGGGCTGATCAACTCTCTGGGCGCCCACCATGACCCCGCCAGCGTCGACTGGATCGCCCGGATGCTCAAGGGCCGCGACGCCTCGGTGGCATGCGCGGCCGCATCGGCGCTGGGTCGCATCGGCAACGCCGACGCGATTGGCGTTTTGAACAATCGCCGCCTGCTTTCGGTGGGCGAGTTGCACGCGGCCATCGCCGACGCGCTGCTGGCATACGCGGAAAAAGCCCTGGCCTCGGGCGACAGGGAAACGGCCCTGACGATCTGGCGGAAGATGTACGAGAACCCCACTGAGGTCAGGCTGCTCCGCATCGCGGCCCTGCGAGCGATGGTGGCCACCCAGGGCGCCCGGGCGATTCCGGTGGTCGTGGGCCTTGTTGCCGGCAGCGACCAGGCCATAAAGCCGGTGGCGATGGAGCTTGCCCGGGAGATTCCCGGCGAGCCGGCAACGAGGGCCTTTGTCGCTCTGCTCGCCAAGGCCTCCGATGAAGCGGCGAAGGTGGAGATGATCGACCTTCTCGGCGCGCGCGGGGATTCGGTCGCCCGCGAGGCGGTCCTGGCCGAGCTGCGCGGGGCCAAGTGGCACGCGGGGGCCGGCGGGAAGCTCCGCCTGGCTGTCATAAGTGCGCTCGGCGGCGTGGGCACCGAGGCCGACGCGATGATGCTCGTACGCCTGGCTGTCCAGGCCGGCGACCAAGAACGCGACTTGGCACGCGCGAGCCTGCGGCGCCTCCGAGGCGAGCGGATCAACGCGGCGCTGCTCGAAGGAATACACGAAAACAACCCCGCCGTCCGACGGGAAGTGGTATACGCGCTGGCTGGACGCGACGCGGGTGAGGCGACCATGTCGCTGCTGACCTTGGCCGCTGACCCCGAGCCCAGCGTTCGCTACGCGGCACTGGATGCGCTGTCCCGCGCCGGTGACGAACGCGCGCTGCTGCCGCTCGTGCGATGGTTCTGCCGGGCGCCCGATTCCAACGAAGCCGGCAGGTGCGAGCGAGCCATGGCGGGAATCTGCCGGCGGACAGATGCACAGGACCTCGTGGCCGCGTCGATTGCCGAGGCCTTCAAGGACGCCGACGCCAAGACCAAGTGCGCCCTGATGCAGAGTTGCGGGCACCTGACCGGCGCCAAGGCGCTGGAGACGCTTGTCATGGGAATCGGCGATCCCAACGAGGTGGTCCAGGAAGCGGCCCTGAAAGCGATGTCCCGCTCGCCGGAGAAAGGCGCTGCCGACCAACTGCTGATCATCGCCCGCACGGCCAAGCGGAAGGACCGGAAGACCTTGGCGCTATCGGGCTACCTTCGGCTGTCGCGGTATCTGCCCCTGCCGATAGAGAAAAAGTTCTGGGCGTACATCCAGATAATGGACCTGGCCCAGCGGCCCGAGGAGCGAAAGCTCGCGGTAAGGAGCCTCGGCGACATCAGGGCCGTCGGTGCGCTGACGATGGCGATGGAGCATATCCAGAACCCCGAGCTTGTCGCCGAGGCCGAATACGCCGCCTGCCGTATCGGCGCGTACATTTACTCGGCCAACCCCGATGAGGTCCTCGCCGCGATGCAGCGCATAACTCGCACGACCGCCTCAGCCGCAACGCTCAAGGAGGCCCGCCGAATCCGAGACCTCGCCCAGAAGGTGCTGGACAAACGCAAAGCGGAAGCGGAAGCCAAGAAGTGAGGCGGCGGGCTGTCCGACAAATCTTTTTGCAGGGATGCAGGGGATACAGGGGTAAAAGAAGAAGCTTATTAGCAAAGATGAACGCAGATGGAAGATAAGATTCTTATTATCTGTTCCGAAAAGAAGGGAGTAGGAAAGAACCAGAAGCCCAGGGATAGCAATCCCTGGGACTCAGGGCGTCTTTTCCTGTTATCGGGTGAACCGCAGGTTCATGTTTGACTGCGTTTATCTTTGCCTGATTCTGCTTCTTCTTCTACCCCTGCATCCCCTGCATCCCTGCTAAAGCGGGTCCGGGTAGTGGACGCAGATCATCGACAGTCCGTCCGGCGGGGCCGTCGGGCCGGCGTCGCGGCGGTCGCGGGTCGCCAGCACGCGGTCGATCCGCGACGGCGCCCATCGGCCTCGGCCGATCTCCACCAGCGTGCCGACAATGTTGCGGACCATGTTGTACAGAAACCCGTCGCCCTGCACCGTGACGACGATCTGGCCGCCCTGCTCGGCCACGTCGCAGCGGAAAATCGTCCGGACCGTGTTCTCGCGCTGCTCGCCCGACGTCGCAAAGCCGCGGAAATCGTGCGTGCCGATCAGACGCACCGCACCCAGCCGCATGGCCTCGGCGTCCAGCGTCCGCCAGTAATGGTACACCTGCCCGGCAAGCTCAACCGGCTTGGCCGGCGAGGGCCAGATGCGGTAGCGGTACGTCTTGCCGATCGCCGAAAGCGATGCGTGGAAGCTCTCCGGCACGTGCTCGGCCGAGATGACCGCGATGTCATTCGGCAGGCGCGAGTTCATCGCGCGGCGAAGCCCAAACAAGGGCACCGAGAAGTTCGTCGAGTAGAAGTTCGCCACCTGACCGGCCGCGTGAACGCCGGCGTCCGTCCGCCCGGCCCCGCGGACGGCCACCGGGTGCTTCATCACGGTGACAGCCGTCTGCTCGATTCGCTGCTGAATGGTGTCCAGCGGCTCCCGTTGCCGCTGCCAACCGTGGTAGGCCGCGCCGTTGTAGGCGATTACGAGCTTGATGTTCCTTCGAGCAGGCTGGTCGTTCATGGGTTGTTTCGCCGCTCCTGCCTGGGCCAGTCCGCCCGGGCGATCCGCGGGCAGGGGAAAGACCTCCACAATCACCGCAAATCGTTGCTGCGGACGCGGCTGAGGTATACACCCCAAGGCCGCTGCCACGCTTCCCTATACATGCTAGAGTCCTCCCCGCCGGGCTGCAATCCCATGAGTGCGATTGTTCTTTTGGCGGTAGCCAACCCGGCGAAAAGAATTATCATAACCGGATATTTTGAGCTTAAGTTTTCTAGCCGTGGACGACGATGTTGAATACTGCGGAAACTGGGTCGCCTTGAGAAGTCGCACCTCTCAAGGTTCAGGGACAAGAAAGCTCCCTCGCTATCGTCGTCGTCTTTGCGCGAATCCAGTGCTACGTACCGACGGATCGCACTGTGTAAAAAAAAGCCGAGGCGCTGTCGCTGCAGGAGTAATCTCAAGCTGTCTCCCCATTGCATCCGGTACGCGCAGTCAGTGACGGCACGCGTGCATTCGGATTCGTAGTGGCACCTGCGCCAGGGCCAAACAAGAAAGAACAGGAGGTTTTCATGGAAACGCTGGATGCGATTCGCGTCGGGTCGCTGCAACTGGTGGATAAGGCAGGCAAGACCCGAATCAGCCTGGGCGTCAGCGGTTGCGGCGCGCCCAACCTGACGTTCTACGATAAGAACGGAAACGAACGCCTGATCGTCGAACTGCTTCCGGACGGCTCGCCGTGCATCATCCTGGCCGACCGCCACCGGAACATGCGGATGATCCTGCGAACGCTGCCGGACGGCTCCCCCTGCCTGTGCCAGATCGACCAAAATGGCGCGGAGCGTTCCGTCCTGAGCCAGGACGACAACGGCTCGCCGGAATTCCACATGGCCGACGCCCATGGCCAGGTCAGGGCGGGCCTGGGCGTGCTGCCTGGCGGCTCGCCCGGCCTGAGCCTCTTCGACGCAGAAGGGCAGTTCCGCGCGGGCTTCAGCGTCCTGGCAGACGGTTCGCCGGGGCTGAATCTCCACGACAAGACCGGCGAAGCCCGGGTAAGCCTGGACGTGCTGTCCGACGGCTCGCCCGGGGTCAACCTGCTGAGCGCAGACGGGCGGACGCTATCCATTGCGCCTTAGGTGTAGCGGACAACACGGAGGCGGGCGTGTGGGACGGAGGGATGCACATGGGCGGCCGGGCCGGGTAAAGGTCCGGCCGCCCACTGGAGTCCGCGCCGAGGCGAGGGCTTACAGCAACTCGGCGATCTGCACCGCGTTCAGGGCCGCGCCCTTGCGGATCTGGTCGCCGGAGACGAACATCTCGATGCCCGTTCCGCCCGGCTGGCTCATGTCGCCGCGGATTCGCCCGACGAGGATGTCGTCCTGGCCTGAGGCATCCAGCGGCATGGGGAAGTAGCTCTTCTCCCGGTCGTCCACCACGCGAATGCCGGGGGCCGTAGCGAGGATATCCCGCACCTCGCCCTCGGTGATCGGCTCGGTGAACTCGATGTTGATCGCCTCGCTGTGGGCCCGCAGAACGGGCACGCGGACGCACGTGGCCGTGACGAGAAGCTCCGGCGCGTGGAAGATCTTCTGCGTCTCGAGGAGCATCTTCATCTCTTCGAAGTTGTAGCCGTTCGGCCCGACCTTGGAGTCATGGCAGAAGACGTTGAACGCCGCCACGTGCGGCAGGACCTTCGGCTCGAAGGGCTGGCCGTCGAGCATGGCCCTTGTGGCGGTCTTGAGTTCGGCCATCGCCGCGGCGCCGGCGCCGCTGGCGGCCTGGTAGGTGCTGACGATTATCCGGCGGATCGGCTTGGCCTTGTGCAGGGGCCAGACCGGCACGTTCATGATGAT
>JAUWQU010000790.1 GCA_030610965.1 Phycisphaerae bacterium | reverse complement strand
TTGGGGGGTCTCCTTACCCGGGTTGACCGTCGCCGGGGCTCCTATCCCCGGCACTATCGCATTTATCGAACCACCGTGGCCTTCTTTATTGCACAACTTTAAGGCGGCAGGCAGGCATTGGCCGACGGCGCGAAGGTCTTGTAGATGGCGGCGCAACTCCCCGTCCGGGGCTCCCGCCCGAAGGAATCGTAAACCTGCACCTCGTACCGGTCCAGCAGATAGAACCCGCTATTGCCCCCGCCCCCGCCCTTGCCGTGAACCACCGCGAACTCCGCGTGCAGCCGGAAGTTCTTGAACTTGCGAACCGTGTAGTTGTTGCCGTCGCCAACCATCATGCTGCCGTCGTCGAAGGCCTTCCACTTGTCGTTGGTCCACGCGCCAAGGCTGGGGGCTTTGCCGGCCTTGCCGCCAAGCAGCACGACCGCCCCGGCCGGGGACGCGGCACCAAGCGTGGCGCTCTTGCGCCGGTAGCGGGTCAGGTCGAACTTGCCGCCCTCCGACCAAATCAAGCACTTATCGCCCTCGACAACGCCAATGACCTTGTCGGACGCCAACCGAAGCTGACGGCGATTGGGCTCCTTGGCAGTGGGTGGCCTCATGGTGCCGGTCAGCAAAGTGCTCGATTCGCATTCGGTCTTCTCGCTGATGACGGCCCCATTGAGCAGGCCGGACTTGACCGCGTAAACCACGGCGCGGAATCCACCGGTGGGGTCAACCTTCGGGTCGAAGTAGACCTTCGCCACACCGAGCAGCGTGTTGCCGTCGGCCGCGATGAACGTCCCGACGTACTCGCCGGTGAAAAGCTCGGCCGTCAGCTTCGGCGGTGCGGCATCGTTGGCATCGGCTGCTTGCAGCGAAGCCGCCGCCAGTAGCGAAAACAAAACCGCCATGATCGCAAAGGTCGTCCGGGAAAGCCGTGGATTACTTCTCATTGTCATGCTCCTGCGTCGGTTTCCTCGGGGTATCGCGGAGGACCTTGGGGCCCATCGCCTTTAGCCGCCATTTGCCCTCGACACGCCGGCCGAGGATGAATGACAGCTTTGGGTTTCGCTTGGCGAACCGCTTTATCTCGTCATCGTCCATCACGCAAAGTGCGGTGGTAAGCGCGTCGGCGGTAGTCGCGTCGTCGGCCAGGGCCCAGGCGGCGCGGTCGGCGGAGATGGCCTTTCCCGTCCTCGGGTGGATGATGTGCCGCGAATGGGCCGTGGACGAGCCGCTGAACGAACGGTCGTGGAGCGTCACGCTGCCCAGATTGTCCCTATCGTTAGACGGGTTCTGCAAGTCCGCCTGCCATCCGTCCCGGCCGGGCTTGCGCCCCATTGCCCGAACCGTGCTGTTTCCGCCCTGGCAGAGGGCGTTCTTCACGCCCCACTCGACCAGCAGGTCCGCGGCGACATCCACCGCGTAGCCCTTGCCGATGCCGCCGAGGTCCAGACGGACATTGGCGTCGAGCCGTCGAACGCTCATGGAGTCCTCGTCGATGACGATGCGTCGCATCCCGGCCGGGGCCTTGGGGCCGCCGGGCGCCGCGGGCGAGCCGGCGGTGATGTCGAACGCGCCTTCGGTCTGCTCCCATACGCGGCGTGCGGCCCGGAGGCACTCGGCCGACTCTATCTCCACAACAACGTCCTTGCCCGGCTGAGCTGCGTTGATCCGCGAGATGTCGCTGTACGGATTGAAGCGGCTCAGCAGACGTTCCATGCGATCGATCTCGACGAACGCGGCATCGGCGACGTCGCGGGCCTCGGCCTCGTCGAGGCCGGCGATGACGATTTCGAACATCGTCGCCATCGCGCGATGTGCCCGGCGGCACACGGCCGGCTTGGAGGCAGGGCCCGAAGCAGGCGCCGACGATTCGCTCATGGCGAGGCCCTCGGCTTTGGCGCGGCAGCGCCCGCCGCCGGCGCGCCCGGCTGGCGGCGCAGGGCCAGCACCTCGTTGCGGTATTTCTTCCACAGGTCCTGGCGTATGCCGACGATGAGCACCACGGCCGGGCGAAGACCCAGGTGCTCGTACTGATACTCGTCCTTCAGTCGCGTCTTAAGCTCCGCCCACGCCTCGGGGGCGAAGATTATCATCGGCGCGTCCGGGTTGTCGGGCACCTTTGTGTAGTAGGCCACCCGGTCGCGGTCGAATCGCCGCAGATACCACGGCAGAGGCCATTGGTCGTGCTGGTCGGGGGTGAAGACGTTGATCCTCATTCGATGCCCGGCCGGGTCGATGGAGGCGATGCCCTCAGCCCGCTCGCCGATCTTCACCGCTCCTCGCAGCGTGTGTGCGTAGACCCACGGGTTCCGCCTGTCGTAGGAGAAGCGGAAGTTCGTCCGGTAGGCCTGGTAGCCCAGTTGCAGCGTAGCCGCCGCAAGGAGCAGGGCGACCGCGACCTTGAGCCACACGGTCGGCGTCCAGCGGACAAGCGCGACGCCCCCCACTCCGGCCAGGAGGATCATGCCGTGCAGCGGGCCGAGCACGCACCACGGCGTCTTGTAAGGCAGGGCCACGTATATGCCCATCAGCACGACCGTGTAGACGGCCAGGAACCGCACCAGTCGCCGGTCGGCCTTGCCCAGGCCTCGCCCGGCAAAGCCGGCGACCATGCCGACTATCGCCAGCGCGCC
>JAUWQU010000061.1 GCA_030610965.1 Phycisphaerae bacterium | reverse complement strand
CGGGCATGACTGACATTCACTCATGCCAGATATTTGGGTCGCTCACCACTGGTTTGGGGTTCCGGGTTCCGCTTTACCGGCTACCGGCTACTGGCTACCCCCTCAGCGGATGAAGTCCAGCAGCGACAGCGACAGCAGGCGCGACGCGGTGGCCAGCGTCATCTCGTAGAGGTTCTGGGTCCTGGCCAACTGCGTGGCTACGTCCACGATGTCAGCGTCCTGGAGCATGGCGGCCTGGTCGCTGGCCGAGTTGCGGTTGGTCTGGGCATTCTGCATCATGGAATCCATCGCCTGTATTCGCGCCCCGATGGCCGCCAGCCGCTGGGTCAGGTTCTCCGAGACGGTCGACAGGGCAGTGCTCGCCTGGAGAAGCACCTCCTGCTGCTGACCGGAATCCAGGCTCTGGGTGTTGCTCAGGACGTCGCGGATGTGTATCAGCGTTCCGAACAGGTCGTACGAGCCCGGCCCCGTCCCCGCGGCGAGGCCCGTGGCGGAGATGGCCGACGGGTCCACCATGAGCACGCCGCCGGTCTGGCCGTCGATTACGACCGCTTCGGCGCTGAAGTCCGTCACGGTCGTTGTGGTGGCCCCGCCGTCCAGCGAGAGCTCCACCGACCGCGATACCTGCCACTGTCCGTCAGTGCCGACCCAGCCGGTCATGTCCACGTGAACGCTCTGGCCGGAGGCATTGGTCACCGTGAGGTCCGCGTCGGCGCCCGTGAAGCTCACCAGCGCGCCGCCGTCAAGGGCAACAGTGGACGCGCCGGCGTCGACGGTGAGCGTATGGACTCCGACGATGGTATCCTGCGCGGCGGCCGAGGCGCCCGCGGCCAGGCCTCCGGCAGGGTCGTGGGTCGTGGTTCCGCCGTCCTGGACGCTCAGCCAGAGGTCGCCGCGGACGGTCGAAGGTGACGTGCCCGGCGCGGCGCCGGTCGAGCCGATAATCTGCGGCGGTTCCGGGTCTGAGACGCGGAATATCTCGTCGCCGACCAGTTGGCTGGCGATGTTGGTTCCCGGCGCGACGGGGACGCGCATCTGTTCGAGGCTTCCGGCGTACTGCACGTCCGTGATGAGTCCGCCGACACGCTGGGCCACGTACGGCGCGGCCGTGGTGGTCTGTCCGGAGAAGGAGTACTGCCCCAAGTTGGACGTATTGGCCAGCGAAAGCGCCTGCTCCAGCAGCGTGTCCACTTCCGCGGCCATGCTGGCGCGGTTGGAATCGTTGTAGATTCCGCTTGAGGCCTGGGTGAGCAGCTCGCGGACCCTGATCAGGCTGGTGGATACATGCTGCATGGCGTTCAGCGAGGTCTCGAGGGTTTGCGAGGTCTGGTTGAGGTTCTTAAGGTAGGTGTCCAGGGAGGCCGACTTGCGGCGCAGGTTCATGATCTTCAGCGCGCTGGCGGGGTCGTCAGAGGCCCGGCCGACGCGTATGCCGCTGGATATCTGCTCCTGCAGCCGGGCCAGCGTGGACGACTGGTTTTGCAGCGCGTATATCGTGTTTGTGTATATCGAACCCCATCCGCTCATTTGGGCTTCCTCGCGGTCATCGTTTTCACAGCAGTTCCATCAGGTAATCAAGGACCTGGTCCTGGGTACTCAGGACTTTGGAGCAGGCCTGGAAGAGCCGCTCGAAGATCATCAATTGCGCGGCCTGCTCGTTTATGTCCACGCCGCTGATTTTGTCCCGCTGGTTCTCGAGCTGCAGGAGAACCTGCGAGGCGCTTTCCTGGCGGCTTTTGGCGAGCGATACCCTCTGGCCCAGTCTGCTGATGAAGAACTGGAGGTGCTCAGGGGGCGTCATCTGCCCAAGCGATTGGGCTTTCTGTTCTTCCACGGCCGCCATGGCCAGGATGTTGAGGTTGTCGCCGCCGGCTGTGGAGGCGGAAACCGCCAGCAGCGATGCGTTGTCGAGCATGTCGGCGCTTACTCGCATGGAAAGGGCGGAGCTTCCGGCGAAGAGGGTGTTTATCCCAGCCGCCGCCAGAAAGCCCGCGGTGTCGGACTGCGCCAGCGCCTCGACCGTGAACTGCTCGCCGCCGGTGAGCGTTCCCATTGACAGGGCGACGTAAACGCCGTCGGCCACCGACAGGCGCGTCCCGACCGCGTAGCCCGAACCGACATCGAGGGTCTTGACCAGCGCGCCGCTGCCGTCGCGGACAGCCAACTTCAGGTCGGCCGTCACGCCCACCTGGCCCGTGCCCTCGATGGTGAAGGTGTAGGCGGCGCTGTCGGCGCCGCTGTAATTGCCGCTGATCGAAGGGACGCTCGTGCCCGTGAGCGTGCTGGACGTGGGCGCGGCCTCGACGCCCGGGCGGAAGTCGAACTTGTAGCCGGACTCGGCCTGGATGCGCAGTCGTCCATCGGCCGTGAATGTGGCCAGGCCAGGCACCGCTGCCAACCTGGCCGCGACATCCGCCAGCGTGTCCTCGGCTGGGTCGACGGCGATCTCATAGCGGTTGACCTCGCCCGTGGCCGTGTCGGTGACACGGACATGGAAGCTGCCGGCATCGACCTGGTGCGGCCACTCGCTGAGGATCCCCGGCCCGACGGGCCAGCCGAGGAGTTCCTCGAATGCCCCGGCCGTTCCGACTCCCTGTACGTGCTGGCGGTTGATGCCGGACATCACTTGGTTGGCCAGCGCGTCGAGCTGTCCGGTCATCTGGGCGACGATGTCGTTGTGAAGGGTGAGCACTGCCCCGAGCCGTCCTCCGGAGACCTGCGTATCGACCAGGAAGGCGTCCTTCAGCGTTAAGCCGATGCGCTGATCGGCGTCCGTGCCCAAGGCCAATTCCGTGGCGTGGGCGCCTATCACCAGCCCCGCGCCGGCGGCTATGACGTTCTTGGTTCCGATATTAGTCAGGGCGTGCGTCTGGATCGGGATGATGTCGGCCAGTTGCCGCAGGGCTTCGTCTCGCTGGTCCATCAGCAGGTTGGACGACGCGCCGCGATTGACCCCGGCCAGGATCTGGGAATTGAGTTCGGCGACTTGTTCGGTCAACTGATTTACCTGCCTGAGGAGGTCCTGGGCCTCGGACTTGAGGTTGTTGGAGGTCTCGGCAAGGAAGTTTCCGAGATTGCTGAACTGGCCGGCCAGGGCATTGGCGGACCAGACCACCTGTTGCTGATGGGCCGAACTCTGAGGCTGCGCCGCAAGCTCCCGCATGTCGTTGAAGAACTGCGTCAGGGCGGTCGTCAGGCCCTGGCTGCCGAGGTTGCCAAGCGAGCTCTCGATGGCCTCGAGGGTCATCAGTTCCTGCGCGAGTTGGCCCTGCAACGGCTGGTTGCGAAGGATCTCGGCTTCGAGCAGGCCATCCATGGCCCGGCGGACCATGGTTATCTCCGCGCCGCCGGTCGACGGGCTGGCCGGGCTCTGCGTCGAAATCGCGATTATCGCGGGCGTCTGGCGATGGTAGCCGTCAGTGCCGGCGTTGGCGATGTTCGTGCCGACTATCTCTATGGCATGCTGGGCCACTATGATGCCGCTCAATCCTATCGACATGTTACCCATCGATTATCGCTCCGTGTCCATCAGGCTGCCGCATCCGCGCCAATGTTGGGCGCCCGTGGCGCCGTACACTGTCACCCGCTGGTCGGGTCCGAGAAGGCAATCGATCAGCAGGCGGTTGATCCTTGCGCACTCGGCCAGCAGAATCCCGGTCTGGCGGTGCTTGCGGCGCAGTGTCTCCGCCATCTCGGCCACCTGCCGCCGCCGCTGGGCAAGGACGCGCCGGTCCGGCTCGCCGACCAGGCCGAGCAAACGCTCGAGCCTTGTCTTGCCGACCTGCCAGCCGAGGTGACCGGCCAACTCGTCTCGGGCGGCCTTGAACTCCCGGTCGGCCTGGTCCTGTCGCTGACGAGACAGGGCCATCTCCGCGAGCACCTGCTCCATGCGGTCGTTGTCGTTGGCGCAGATGGACTCGCTCAGGGCGTCCAGTTCGGCCGAGCGGGCGCCGAGCAGCTCGATCTGGCGGTCCAGGCTCTCGGTCAGACGCTGAACCATCTCCGGCGGCAGGACGGCAGGGGTGTCCGGGGCGGCGGCGCCGGCCGAGTCTGCGTTTGGCTGCAAGGGGCGAGTCACGGATTCACCTTCTTTCCCTGCTCGGCGCCGGCTGCGTATGTTCGGCCGGCGATCTGTTTCCACAGGCCCAGCCCACCCTTGTCGGCAAGGTCTTGGGCGAGGTAGTACCAGAACATTTCATGCACCTGCTTACCCGCGCCTTCGTCCAGCAGCGGCGAGTCCGGAATGGTGTTGGCCATCTCCTGGAGCATCTTGTGAAGCAGCACGGCCTCGAAGTCCTTGGCGGCCTGCTCATTCTTTATATCTGTCGGCGATCGGACCCGGCCGGCGTTCGTCAGAGACGGCCCCGAGAGTCCCACAAGCGAGTCTGACAGCGATTGCATGTTCATGCTCGACACCTTGGCTAGATGACCTTCAGCGACGCATGGAGCGCTCCGGCTTCCTTGAGGGCCTCGAAAATCGACACCAGGTCTCGCGGCGTAAGGCCCAGGGCGTTCAGCGCCCGCGCCAGTTCGGCCACCGACAGCGAGCGTTTGACAACCTGCATGCTGCCGCTTTCCTCATGAACGTCGATCTCGGTGCGGTTGACCTTCTCGGTGGTTCCCAGGCGCGACAGCGGCGCGGGCTGCGAGACCGATTCCTTCTCCTGCTTGATGATCGACAGGCTTCCGTGCGAGATGGCCACCAGGGAGATAGTCACGTTCTGCCCGACAACGATGGTTCCGGTCCGCTCGTTGACGACAACCACGGCCGGCTGATCGACCTGCACGTCCAGCATGCCGATTCGGTGGATTGCGGCCGTGATTTCCTGGGGCGCCATCTTGCCCGGCAGAAGGACGCGGATGGTGCCGGCGTCCACGGCCCGGGCGGCCTTGGGAAAGGCCTTGTTGATCGCCTGAGCCATCCGGTCGGCCGTGGCGAAGTCCGGGTTTCGCAACGTCCATGTGACGGTGTCGTTCTCGGCGAAGGTCGCCAGTTCCTCGCGTTCGACGGTGGCCCCGTTCGGCAGGCGTCCGACGGTCACGTGGTTTTTGGAGACTGACGCGCTTTTTCCACCGGCGCTGAAGCCGCCCACGGACAAGGCCCCCTGGCCGACGGCGTAGACCTCGCCGTCGGCGCCTGCAAGGGGTGTCATCAGCAGCGTGCCGCCCTGGAGGCTGCTGGCGTTGCCTATGGTGGACACCGTGATGTCCATCCGGCTGCCCTTGCGGGCGAAGGGCTGGAGTTCCGCGGTCACCATCACGCTGGCGATGTTCTTGCTGGCCAGGTCCTTCGGGTTAAGGACAAGCCCGCTGCGGCGAAGGATATTGGCCATCGCCCGCCGGGACACCTCGCTGTCGTCGCCCGTGCCGTTAAGGCCCACCACCAGGCCGTAGCCCCACAGCGGGTTGCCTCGAACGCCCTGGATATCGGCGATGTCCTTGATGCGCCCTGCCGTTGCCGGCCCCTGCGCGATAAGCAGCGCCGCCAGCAATCCGATCGTTCGCCATTCGCGTAATCGGTCAATCACGTTGTGCCTTCCATCTCGTTAGAACGGGTTGAAAAGGTCCATCAGCCGGGCCAGCCATCCCGGACGCGTGTACTGCCGTGCCGAACCCTTGCCGCTGTAGGCGATCCTGAAGTTGGCGACCTTCGTGCTGGAAACGGTGTTGTCGAACGTGACGTCGCTAGGCCGGACTATCCCGCTCACCTTGATCGTCTGGCGGTCTCCTTCGACTTCCCGCACGCGGTTGCCCGCGATCACCAGGTTGCCGTTGGGCAGCACGTCCTGAACGGTGACGGTCACCTGGTCGGTCAGGCTGTTGTCGCTTTCGTAGTTGCTCTTGCCGTCGAACTTGGTTTCCCCGTCCGACGTGTAGTCCAGCGCCGGGAACGTGAAGACGTTCTTGCCCAGTGCCTTTCCGAACAGGTCTGCCGGATCGAACGTGCCGCTCATGCCGGCGGTGCGCTCATCCTTCTTCTCGAGCTTGCGGCTGGTGTCGTTGGCGATGGTGGATCGCTCGACGATGACGACGGTGATAGAGTCTCCCCGGCGCCTGGCGGTGTCATCGGCGTGGATTGCCTGAACTTTGGTGGCGGCCTTGTCCCAGATGGATCCGGCCCGGGCGATTGCGCCCGCGCCGAGCAGGATCGCGCAAAGAGCGGCTCGTGCAAGTAATGTCATTTTCGGCTCTCCTCCAGCAGCGGCACCACCGTGCCGTCCGCGCGAACGCGAGCGGTGAGGACCCGCTTACTGTCAATGTTCTGTACGCGTATAGTCTGGCCGACTCGCCCCGCCTGAAGGGCCACGCCCTTGGCCAGCAGCGAAAAGCCGTCCAGGTCCACGCGAATGCGGACAATGGCGTTACGCTCGAATGCCAGGCTGGGCTTGGGCGACACAAGCAGGCCTTCTGCAAGCACCGCACCGGCCGAGGTGCTGCCGGCCGCCAGCATGCCGTACGGGCTCGCCCACCCTTCTTGCGGGCGCGGGCGGCTGATTGTCTCAATGGCCACGTTGGATTCGGTAATCGTATCGCCGGCAGCAATGGCCTTGCGAGCGACCGCCTGACGCCACGTGTAGGATTTCTCGAAGGCAAGCTCGCAGTTCGCTTCGGCCTGGCCGTTGCGAGTCACGTTCACTCGCACTGTAGCCCGGCCGTTGGCGGTGCATTCGACCAGCGCGGCCGAGATCTTCACCTTTCCGCCGGATGGAATACTCGTGCCCTCGACCTGCCTGGCCAGGCGCCACCGGACGTCGTCGGCACAGGGCTTTTTGCCGGCAAGCAGCGCCGACGCGGCTGCGACGAGCCTGCTGGCGTCGATCTCCTGCTCGTTGGGCGTCACCACGACCGCCTGGGCGCCGCTGAAGCGGATATTGCTCCGCGAGAACCCGTTGGCCGCGAGCCGGCCGAGGATCAGGCTGCGGTCGATCTTCATCTCCTCGCGGGAGAACGGAGCCCGCCCCAGCCGCACCTGCTCGGCCTGGCGGACGCGCTGGGCGTCCGAGCCTCGCATGATGCACACCGCGCCGAGCACGAGCGTCGAGCCCGACACTTCCTGGCGGCGTGGCATGTAGATGCGCAATTCCGCGGTGTTGGCGGGCGCGGCCGCGGGCTGGGCCGCGCCGGCGCCGCCGGTCGCGGCCAGTATCATCCAAGTGGCGAGAATTGTCTCGACTGCCATCGGAAAGTCCTCACTGAACCAGTCTCGTCGCGGTGGTCAGCATGTCGTCGCCCGCCTTGATGGCGCGGGAGTTGATCTCATAGGCTCGCTGGGCGGTGATAAGGCTCACCAGTTCCGTGACCATCTGGACGTTGGACCTCTCAAGAAAGCCCGTCTGTATCGAGCCCATGCCGCTCTGGCCCGGTATGCCGGTGATCGGGCTGCCGCTGGCGGGGGTCTCGCTCAGCAGGTTTCCACCCTCGCTTGTCAGCCCCGATGGGTTTTGGAACCGCACCAGCATAATCTGCCCGACCACGGTGGGGGTGGAACTGTCGCCAACGAATGCCGAGATAGTCCCGTCCGTGCCCACGCTTATCGACCGGGCGTCGCGGGGAACGCTGATGGCCGGGTCGATCAGGTAGCCCGACGAGGTTACCAGGTTGCCGTCGGCGTCCGCCCGCAGCGAGCCGTCACGGCTGTAGCGAGTCTGCCCGCCGGGCATGCTGACCTGGAAGAAGCCCGATCCCTCGATCGCCAGATCCAGCGATCGGCCGGTGTTCTCCATCTCGCCCTGGGTGAAAATCTTCATTGTCGAGGCGGGACGAACGCCGCAGCCTATCTCGAAACCGTTGGGGGCCATCGTGCCCTGGTCGCTCTGCCGCCCGGCCTCCAGGAGCTTCACGTACATCAGGTCCTGAAAGTCGACCTGGCTCTTCTTGAAACCGACCGTGTTCATGTTGGCCAGGTTGTTGGCGATCGTGTCAACGATCATCTGCTGGGCGGTCATGCCCGTCGCAGCCGTTGAAAATGCTCGTAACATAAGGAATCCTTTCCACTCTAAGCCAAGGCGACTCGCAGGAGCTGATCGGTGGTCTCGCCGGACTTCTTCATGCTCGCGTAGTTCATCTCGTACATGCGGCTGACGGTAATCAGGTCTACCATCTCCTGAACCACGTTGACGTTGGACTGCTCGCGATAGCCCTGCCTTACGTTGATCTTCTCGGCCGGGCTGGCCTCGATGCCTTCGGGCGCGCGGAACATCGTCCCTGACACGGCCTCAAGGGCGGTCGGGTCCTCGAAGTCCACCACCCGCAGACGCCCCAGCACCCGCCCGCGCGCCGAGACGCTGCCGTCCGGGCTGACCGACAGGTCCTCGCTGGTCGACGATGGCGGCATGACGATGGCGCCGCCCTCACCGGCAACGGTATTGCCGGCCGAGTCCACGAGCCTGCCGTTCGGATTGACCCGCACCGACCCGCAGCGGGTGTACAACTCGCCGTCGGGGGTCTCGACCACGAAGAATCCTTTCCCGTCCAGCGCCAGGTCCAGCGCGGAGCCCGTGGAAGTCAGCGATCCCTGCGTCAGGTCGACGCCGGTTAGCTGCTGGATGCCGCCGGAGGCGTCCTGCCCTGCCATCTGCTCGTCCAGGGCGTCGGAGAACGTTCCGGCGCGTCGCTTGTAGCCGACGGTGCTCGCATTGGCCAGGTTGGTGGTGATGGTCTCGTATTGCTGCATCAGTGCCTGCAGCGAACTGGCGGTTGGGTTGATGTCTGCCATCCTCTAGGTTCTCCACACCGGATAGGCGGCCGGCTCAGCGGTGGCCGGCGTGGCCGTCGTGGCCGTCGTGGCCGTCGTGTCTTGCTGGGCGATCAGGTTTGTTTCGGCCACCAGTTCCGACACCTCTGCCTCCGACAGGTCCATCAGCTCGATGACCATTTGCGATTTGCGTGACGTGATCGTTTCGGTTCGCTGGACGATCCCGACCGCGTTGATGCTTCTTCCCGGCCGGGGCTCGAGCAACATCAGCAGGCGGCTGTTATCCGGGATGGAGGGCACGTCCTCGGCTTCCAGCAGGAGGCCGGTTGCTCCCAGTTCCATCAGCCGGGCGGGGTAGAACACCGGCGGCTCCTGCGGCTTTGCCCTCAGGAATGGGAATGGCGCCAGGCTGGCCGGGCGATCGACACTAACTCGGCGGAATCGCCGTCGATTGATGAACCGGATGTTCTGTGCGTGGGCGAGCGTCAGGTCCCTTTCCTCGGCGTAGATCAGTTCAGTCTCGAATTCCCACACCGCGCCGGACCTGAAGTATCGCCCGCGCAATTGTATGCCGGAGACCGGGTTCGGGGCCTGTCCGTTGGCCTGGGCCTTTATCTCCCATCCCTGGGCCGAGACGATCGAGGCCTGCATCGGCTCGCCCAGCCCTTCGCCGGTAAAGGTGATGATGGCGCCATCGGGGATCTGCCGGATGTCTGACGTGGCGCTTTCGTCGAAGCCGAGCTTGATCTGTGCGGAGTTGATTACGGAAAGGATCTTCTTCTTGTCAGCCGGCGACATCTGCGCCACGCGCTGGCAGCGCATCAGCAGGTGCATGCACTTTTGGAAGACGGCCTCGGTTACGATGATGTTCACGGGCGTTCGCAGTTCGCCCAGTTTCGCCGCGTAGATCAGAAGGTTCGTCTCTTCCTTGCCGAGCCCGGCCCGCTCGGTTTGCTCGCGGAACTCGAGCTGGCGCGCGTGGCGGCCGACGAGCCAGCGTCGGACGAGCAGTGCCAGTATAATCACGGCGACGGCGACTAGAAGGGATGGCATGATGATATACATGCTGCTGAAGCTGCCGGAGCCGAAATCGGTCGGACGGGCGGAACTCCACCGCTCCGCCGGCGTGATCGCCAGAGGAAGGCCCGTCAGGTCGCTAAGGTGGATCAGCAGTCTCAACATATGATCCCTATCTGATCAGGTTCGTCAGTTCTCTGAGCATGTCGTTGGCGGTCTTGATCGTGCGGGCGTTGGCCTGGAAGCCATTCTGGGCCTGCATGAGGTTGACGAACTCCACGGCCGTGTTGACGTTGGACTTTTCCAGCGACCCGCCACGAAGTTCTCCGGCCCCGCCGGAAAGGGCGGTGG
>JAUWQU010000426.1 GCA_030610965.1 Phycisphaerae bacterium | reverse complement strand
CAGGTCTCGAAGCCGGCCAACTCCGGCAGCATGATATCCCGCCGGACCGCGTCCAGGCCGGGGCGCTGGAAGACCTCCCGCGCCTCGACGCCCGTGTAGGCGGGGATGCTGTCCATACCGTAGGCGTCCAGGAGATCGCGCTCCAACTCGTTCATCTCATAATCGTCTTCAACGACCATTACTACCGGACGATCTGCCATGTCGGTGCCGACCTCCTCGGGCGACAGTCTTTTCGGCCTGGCCCGTCGGCTGGGGCCTTGCGTACGGCTTGTATGCCATATACTCTATGATAGCGAAAGGCAAGGCGTAGTTCGGCTCGCAGTTTGTGGAAAACTTACGGGCGAACCCGGATGAGCGAACCAATCACCAAGATCGACCCTCTCCCGACCGCACGGCAGATACGCCAGGCGATCGAGCGATACATCGAGGTCGTTTACGGCGGGCAGGCGCCCGACCGCATCCGGCAACTGCTGCCGCCGGGCGATTTCGTCCCGGCCGAGTGGCTCATGAGCGACAGCGTGGAGCGCGACCCGTCCGGCGCGCCGTTTCCGGCGGTCCGGTCGTTCGCGGTGAGGCTGGGTAACTCGCAGTACCCGCACATGAAGCTGCGGATATCGCTGCCTCCACGAGACCGTGTCTACCTCTTCAGCGTCGACTCGCATGACGGCTTCCTCCAGGCCTCGGCCGGCACGGAGGACCACGCGGCCTTGGAGGCCCTGAAGGCCTACAACAGTTCCGTGGCGCTCGTGGTCACCGCGGCCTGGGAGGCCGAGGGTCTGATGACCGAACGGAACTACCTTCGCCACAAGATCAACCAGGCCCGCCGCAAGAACGCCGAACCGGGCCACTGAAGTTGCATCGGGCCAATCGGCCCTCTCCTTTTGTTCTTCGTGTGGACCCATCAGGGAAGACTCGTGGGATAGCATAACAGCATCTCTTGCAGAGGTCGCAAAGGTCGCAGAGAAAAGAGATAAGAATACATTTCTTCTCGGCGGTTCAGCGTCCTCTGCGAGAGATGCCGTTTCTGTATCCCATGCATCCCCTGCATCCCCGCGAAAGCGCGAAAGCCGTGTAGGCGAATCCCTCTCGACATGGCGGCGGCGGAGTCGTAGACTTAGGGGCTTATGAACGGTCCGTATTTGAAGCGTCGTTACCTGGTTGGCTTCGACAGCCGCAGGCTTGGGCACATCTTTACCGACGTGCTTGTGCTCGGCAGCGGCGTGGCGGGGATGCGCGCGGCCTTGGAGGCTTCGCAGTATGGCGAGGTCATCCTGGCGACAAAGGCGGACGTCGAAGACTCCAACTCGTACTTAGCCCAGGGTGGCTTGGCGGCGGTGATGGACCCCGACGACTCGGTGGACAGCCACATCGCCGACACGCTGGCCACCGGCACGGGGCTCAGCGACGAAAGTGTCGTTCGCCACGTTATCTCCGAGGCCCCTCGCCACATCCGCGAGATGGCACAGTGGGGCGTTGCGTTCGACACCTCCGGCGGGCAGTTAAGCCTTGGCCGGGAGGGCGGGCACAGTTGCTGCCGGATCGTTCACGCCAACGGCGACTCCACCGGGCGGGCCATGGTGGAGGTCCTCAGCGAGCGGTGCCGTCGGTCAGAGCGGATCAAGATTTTCAACCAGTGTTTCGTGATTGACCTGGTCACCGACCCGGCCGCGGGCGGCCCCGGCAGCCGGTGCATCGGCGTGCTGACATGCCATCCGCGATACGGTTTGCAACTCATACTGGCGCGGCGGACGATTCTTGCCGCCGGCGGGGCGGGCATGCTTTGGCGGGAGACGACCAACCCGCGAGTCACCACGGGCGACGCGCTGGCGATGTGTTTCCGCGCGGGCGCGGTTTTGGGCGATCTGGAGATGATGCAGTTCCACCCGACGACGCTCTACGTCGCCGGCGCGACGCGGAGCCTTATATCCGAGGCCGTACGCGGCGAGGGCGGAAAGCTCGTCGATCGCGACGGCCACCGCTTCATGCCCGATTACCATCCGATGGCCGATCTGGCGCCGCGGGACGTCGTCAGCAGGGCCATTCTCGATCACTTGGCCAAGACCAACGGCACGCACGTGTTTCTCGACGTGCGGCACATCGGCGCCGCGGCCTTCGCGGCGAGATTCCCGGATATCGACCGCTGCTGCCGGGCGTTCGGCATAGATCCCGGCGCGGACCTGCTTCCGGTTCACCCCGCCGCTCATTACCACATCGGCGGCGCGGCGGTGGACATCGACGGGCGGACCAGCCTCGATGGCCTGCTGGCCTGTGGCGAGGGCGCCTGCTCGATGTTGCACGGGGCGAATCGCCTGGCTTCCAACAGCCTCATCGAGGCGTTGGTCTTCGGCCAAAGCTGCGGCGAGGCTGCCGGGCGGGAGGCGGCGGATAGTTCGGCGGCAGAGTCGGTGCCCAGGATCGAGTGGCAGAACCCGCCCAGCGAGCGGACCGAACTTGACCTGGCCGACATCCGCAACTCGCTGAGGTCGGTCATGTGGCGGAACGTGGGCATTGCCCGGCGCGGCGAGCGCCTGGCCGAGACGATCGACATTGTCGCCTTCTGGGGCCGGTACATGCTGGACAAGGAGTTCAACGCCCCGGCCAGCTGGGAGGTGCAAAACATGCTCACCGCCGCGTACGGAATAAGCGAGTGCGCCCTGCGCCGCACGGAAACCCGCGGTGTGCACTACCGCGAGGACTTCCCCCAGACCGACGACAACTGGCGCCGCCACCAGTTAGTCCGCCGGACGGATCACCAACTCGTCGTGCAGTAGTCAGTTCTGAAAAGAAGGTAGTAGGTAATAGGGGTAGAGACGTCAGACCGCGTCTCTTCCTGTTTCAGGGCGAACCAAAGGCCCGTGTTTGACCGCGAAAGACAAGAAGGAGTTGCCCGAATGCCAATCACGCCGCTGAGGCCCAAGTGGAAGTCGGCCATGACCGACCGCGAGCGGTTCAACCACCAGATGCATTACAAGAGCGTTGCCCGCTGCTTCACCATGGAGTTCGGCTACTGGGAAGAGAACTTCCAGGTCTGGCCTATGTTCGTGGAAAACGGCATACGCAACAACGCCGAGGCCGACGAGTTCCTCAGCTTCGACCGCATCGCCAACTGGGGCGGCCGGGCGTGGATTCACCCGGCCTTCCCGCAGGAAGTAATCTCGGAAACCGATACCCACAAGATCATCCGAAACGGTGAAGGCCTGCTGGCCGAGGTGCCCAAGGACGGTCATTCCACCATTCCGCACTACATCAAGAGTTCCATCGAGACGCCGGAGGACTGGCAGCGGATCAAGGCTGAGCGATTCCGCATCGACGACCCGGACCGCAAGGTGGACGTCGAGGCGCTCAAGCAGCGCCATCCGTCCGGGCGGGACTACTCGCTGGGCGTAGGCTGCGGGTCGATGATCGGGAAGGTTCGCGACATGCTGACGTTCGAGGGCCTCTGCTACGCCTGCCACGACTACCCGGAGATGGTCGAGGACATGGTCGAGACGGCCTGCAGGCTTGTCGAGAACGTGCTGGACCAGGTGCTCGGGAAAGTGGACTTCGATTACGCCAGCGGCTGGGAGGACATCTGCTTTAAGAACGGCCCCATCGTGTCGGTGCCGTTTTTTCGCGACGTAGTAACGCCGCGCTACAGGCGCATCGGCGATAGGCTGCGGGATCATGGCATCGACATCTGGTACACCGACTGCGACGGCGACGTTCGCCCGGTCCTGCCTTTTATGATGCAGGGAGGCATCAACTGCCTGTTCCCGTTCGAGGTGAACGGCTGCGCCCACCCGGGCGAGTTGCTGGACGAATATGGCAAGGACCTTCGGATAATGGGCGGCGTTGACAAGATCGTCCTCGGCAAGGACCGCCCCGGGATCCGCAAATACATGGACACGCTGGCGCCGCTGGGCGAGCGAGGCGGATACATCCCCTTCTGCGACCACCGCTGCCCGCCGAATGTGACGCAGGAAAACTACCTCTACTACCTGGACCTCAAGGAGCAGATGTTCGGCATGAAGTAGGGTGCAGGAGGAAACCGATGCCGGGAACCAATCGTTTGGATCGACGCGGATTCATCAAAGCCATCGGGGCCGGTGCGTTGGCGTTGTCCGTGCCGGCCGGCGGCCGCGCCGCCCGGAGCACGCCCAGGACCAACATCGTCCTGATCATGGCCGATGACTTCGGCTACGAATGCCTGGGCTGTGACGGCAGTACCGACTACAAGACCCCCGTTCTCGACGGCTTGGCCAGGACTGGGGTTCGCTTCGAGCAATGCCACTCCCAGCCCCTATGCACCCCGTCGCGCGTGGAGATCATGACGGGGCGGTACAACGTCCGGAACTACGAAAGCTTCGGCTACCTCAACCCGAAGGAAGTCACATTCGCCAATCTGCTTCGGACCGCCGGCTATCGCACGTGCATTGCCGGCAAGTGGCAGCTCAGCGGCGACGCGGCCACCGTGCGGGACTTCGGGTTCGACGAGCACTGCCTGTGGAACATGCACGCCTACCGCAAGGACAAGACCGCGCGCAGTCTGGCCGACCCCGGCGGCTGGCTGAAGCGGTACGGCAATCCCACGCTGTATAGCGGCGGAAAGTGGCTCACCGACACG
>JAUWQU010000641.1 GCA_030610965.1 Phycisphaerae bacterium | reverse complement strand
GCAGGGTTTGTTGTTTTTTTTTGCGTTTTGGGTTTTGGGGAGGGCTTATTAAATCGCGAAAAAGGTTAATCCGAAATCCGCAATCCGCAATAAAAAGCATCATCGCCTGCTGAGCTGCCGCATTCCGGCCGGGCTTCGTCGTCGCCAGGATTTATCCTCGCACACACCGGGACTACGCACCCGGTTTTTGTGTTCAACAACTGGATGGCCCCGGCTTGTCGCCGGCCGGGCAGGCGATGACGCGGTCAGGCGGACTGTTTCGGACAAGAGAATGATCATTCGCATTTATGGAACCTGGTTGACGCTGCTCGCCCTGGGAGCCCTGGCCATGGCGGCCAAGCCGCAAGCCAACATCAACGACGTGCCGCAAGACCTCACCGTGCCGGCCATGACGAACGGCAAGCCCGCTCCCGGCAAGCGAGTCCGACAAGTCGCGGATGAGTACAAAGGCACGCAGGTCCATCACAGCCTGTACCTGCCGACCGACTGGAAGAAGGGCCACATCTATCCCGTGATCGTGGAGTATGCGGGCAACGGGCCGTACAAGACCCGCGAGGGCGACTCGGGCACCGGCATGGTGAACGGCTCCAACCTCGGCTACGGCATCAGCGGCGGGCGGGGTTTCCTATGGGTCTGCCTGCCGTACGTCAGCAAGGACCGCAAGAGCAATCAGAGTCAGTGGTGGGGTGACGCCAACGCCACGGCCGACTACTGCAAGGCGGTCGTTCCGCGCATCTGTCGCGATTACGGCGGCGACCCATCGGCGGTGTTCATCGCGGGCTTTTCGCGGGGATCGATCGCCTGCAATTACATCGGGCTCCGCGACGACGATATCGCCGGGCTCTGGCGCGGCTTCATCTGCCACAGCCATTACGACGGCGTCCGCCGATGGCGGTACGCCGGCAGCGACCTCAAGAGCGCGGCCGAGCGCCTGAAGCGGCTGAAGGGCCGGCCGCAGTTTATCTCTCACGAAAACTCCGTCGACGAGACGCGCCAGTATCTAAAGGAGGCCTGCCCGGCCGGCAATTTCACCTTCCTGCCGCTGCCCTACCGCAATCACACCGACAAATGGGTCCTCCGCGACATCCCCCAGCGCAAGCAGCTTCGCCAATGGCTTGCGGAAGTCCTGCGAGCCAAGCCCGCCGCGAACGAAGAAACGAAAACACAACGCAAATAGGAAAATGGATCGCGTCCCTGTCTTCCATAAGGGCTGACCCCAACTGTCCCAGATATTGAGAACCCCCGGCTTCGCTATTTTATATTTTAAGGGCTGACCCCAATGCTGTCTACCCGCAGTTCTCCCTTCGCGACTACTTCGCAGGAATACTGAGCGTGCAAAGCGAATCGCTGGATGTCGTCCAGGACGAGGCGTGGCACCTCCCTGTGCGGCGTTTCAATCCAGCTTCTCTGATTACGCCAAGCGGCCGAAGCCTGCTGGCGCAGTTGATGAAGGTGTCCCGGGCTGTGATTATCGAAGACGTGGACGCCCAGCCCGACCACCTCAGACAGCACAAGGCGCAGTTCGGATTGCCCGGCACATCCGCCATCTTCTGCACGGATGACGGCTTCAGGACGAAAGCCAGCCAGTTCGTTGTGACATCCCCCCAGTGGGCCCGTCACATCCAGGGAGAAAGGCTATGGTAGTGGTCGAGCGAAGGAAGCGCAAAGGGCCGATCCTTACGCCATCGTCCCTACCATGCTTGGGGAGCATGCCCACGATCAACATCACCGAGGGCTGTGCGCATAACTGCGCATACTGCTACACCCAAGGGTATCGAGATTATCCAGGCCGAGGCCGGGTCATCCTGTTCGATAACATACCCGAACTCGTGAGAGCCGAATTGCATCGCAAGCGGAAGATGCCTCGTCGGGTGTACTTCAGTCCCTCAAGCGACGCATTCCAGCCTTTGCCCGAGGTGCTGGACGTAACGTTCGAAACGATGTCGGCCCTGTTGGCGCGGGGCGTCGAAGTGGCTTTCCTGACGAAGGGAATTGTCAACGAGCGATTCGGAGCCCTTTTCGCCAAATCGCCGGCAAGCGTATATGCGCAGATCGGCATCACAACGACAAGCCAACGCCTCTGCGGGATGCTCGAAACCGGGGCAGCTTCGCCCGCCCAGAGGCTGCAGGTTATCGAGGGGCTCAGGCAAATCGGGCTTACTGTCAGAGCTCGCCTGGACCCGCTGATTCCGGGCCTGACCGACACGGCTGACAACCTCCGTCCTCTGCTGGCGGAACTGAGCCAACGAGGGGTTCAGAGCATTGCGGCCAGCTACTTGTTCTTACGCCCGCCATTTGCCCAAAGGCTGTCCGAGCAGTTGGAACTCGCCTTGGGATCAGATTCTGCCGTCGGCACATGGTCTTGGCAGAGCTTTGCCGACGGCGTCGGAGGCGGGCAGATGATCGGCCCAGAGGAGCGACGATCGCGGTTTGATTGGCTGGGGTGCTTGGCGGCGGAGTACGGCATCGACGTCCACGTGTGCGCCTGCAAAAATGCGTACCTGGCCGCCGGCTCTGATTGCCAGATTGCCGGCCCGCCCATGGAAGCACAACTTGGGCACAATGCGCCACTGTTTGATGGTCTTGTTTGAGGGGCGAAAAGGGAAAGGGAAAGAAAAACGGGTCAGAACTATTTTATATCCTTGTTGTTACTGTGTTTAGGCGCAGATTTTGTACCTGCCGCCTGGAGCGGTTGTTTTCTCGGTCGGCCGCGGGGGCGAATGGTCAGGTCGAGTTTCAGTTTGCGGCTGAGGGCCTTGATCCAGCTTGCTGAACCGTACGGCAGGCCGCTTTCGATGCTCCGGCTGATCGCTTGCAGTTCATCTTCGTCCGGCCGGCGGCGGACGTAGCTGCTCCACTTTCGGCGGCGGGCCTTGGGATCATCGCCCGTCCGCTGGTAAGGCCTGACCGGATCCAGCAGGTCGTTCGGCTTGCCCAGTCCGTGGGCGGCGAAACTGCTCCAGGCATAGTCCCCGGCCCGATCGACCATACCGGCTTTGACGGGGTTGGCCTCGATATATCGCAGCACCCTCAGCAGATGCACGTTACCCTGAACCACTGGGCTCTTGAACCGCCCCTGCCAGACGTGCCCGCCGGACTTGTAATGTTTTTCGTTGTGATAACGCTGAGTGTGCGAGACCAGCAGACTTTGCATCACGCGGCTGATCGTCGTATCGAGCGGTTTGATCAGCAGGTGGACATGGTTGGTCATCAGGCAGTAACCGTACAACTCGAACGGTCGGCGTTCTTTCAA
>JAUWQU010000393.1 GCA_030610965.1 Phycisphaerae bacterium | reverse complement strand
GGTGTCGTCGTCGAAGGCCATTATCTTGCCGGCCGGGGCCTTCTTGCCGGCTTGGTAATAGCCGCTATACCCGCCGGCGAACGTCCGCCCGAACACCCAGTACGAGCGGTGCCAGTAATCGCCGTCGAGGAAACCCGTTGGGCTGAACAGGTGCGCGCCATCGCCGAGCTGCTCACCGGCTGCGCGGGGGGCGATGTCTTGTCGGTTGCCGGCCAGGTCGAACCGCTGCGACCGCATGTAGACGTTGTTGGCGTCGCAGGAGAGGATGTCCGGCAGGGCCACGGGCATGCTCAGGCCCTGGACGTAGGCCTGCAGGTCCTTGTCCGTCTCGGCCACGCGATTGTCGAGCACCTTCTCGGCGATAAGGCGTCCGGTTTTGGCGTCGAGTTGGATCATTCGCAGCCCGCCGTCGAGGAACATCGATCGCCCGGCCACGCAGTGGACCGCGCCGTCGCGGACCAGCACGCTGCCGCTGACGGGCCAGACCGACTCGACCTGCTCGAAGGCGACCAGGCGGCGGTCGTCAGGCGCGGCGCGGAATCGCCACGCCAACTCGCCGTCAGCCGCCCGGAGGCAGTAGACGTAGCCGTCGGCGCAGCCGAAGATAGCCAGGCCGCGATGGATCGTCGGCGGCGAGTCCACGCGACCCCCGGCCGTGTAGTGCCACATCTCCTTGCCGTCCCCCGCGCCCAGTGCATGCACGGTGTGGTCGTCCACGGTGGCCACGAGCAGCTTGCCCTCGGCGACGACGACGGCTGAGAGCCTGCCGCCCAACTCGGCCGTCCATGCCGGCTTGAGCTTGGCGGGCACGGGCGTCGCCGTGGCGCCGCTGCGGGCGCCGTCGCCGCGGTAGGTGGGCCAGCCGCGGTCGCCGGCCGGCGCTGGCGGCGCGGCGGCAGCGCCGAAGGCGGGGCCTTTTTCCAGGCGCGGGCCCTGGGCGGGCGCGGGGCTTGCCTTGGCGGCGGGAGCCAGGGCCGTAAAACCGTTCTCCTTGGCCTCGGGGTAGCACGCGCAGGGGTGCGGCGGGTTGTAGACCAGGCCGTTGGCGGGCATCACGCCGTAAAGGCACGCGCCGCGCGTCCAGTGATTGATCTCCCAGTGCCCGGTCGTCGGGTCGATGAACTCCGTGCCCGCCCGCGACATCAGAAGGTACTTGTCGGTGGCCTTGCCGCGGTAGCAGCGGTGGTGGAACCAGTATGTCTGAACGTCGGGGTTGAACTTGCCGACCACCTTGCCCGTCTTGATCTCTCTGCCGGTGAACTCGCCGACGACCTTGCCGCTGGTGGTCTCGCCCGTCCAGACGACCCCGTTGAGAACCAGCAGGTCCTCCGGCGAGCGGTAGCCCGAGGCCGGATGCTCCGCTTGCCACATAATCTCGCCCGTCTCGGCCGAGAGGGCTGTCATGGTGTCGGGTTCGGTAACCCACAAGCCGGTCTGCAGCCCGGCTTTCTCGCCGCCGGCGAACATCACCACGCCGTCATAGACCAACAGCGTCGCGCCGAAGAACGACTGGAACTTCGCGGTGCGGGGTACGGGCTTCGACCGCCAGCGGACATCGCCCGTGGCGCGGTCGAGGCAGATGATCCGGTCCCCGTCGCAGAAGTACAGGCCCTTGGCGTCGACGGCCGGGGTCATCGGCATCAGGGGCGACTCGGCCCGCCACAACGCCTTGCCGGTCTCGGCCTGGATAGCCATGATCCGGCGCCGCTTGAGGTCCCATATCACCTTCTTGGTTGCGCCGCGGCGTTTGGCGGCCGTGGCGACGGCCTCGGAAGCCGCATCCGCTGGCTCGCCGGGCACGTCGGCCACCACGAACAGCACGCCGTCGGAGGCGAGGATCTCCTGCGTTTGCTCGGTGTCCTTGTACGTGCGGACGGTCTGGCCGGTCGCGGCGTCCAGGGCCGTCAGCGGCGCGTCGATGCCGAGCGTGACGTAGACGCGCGCGCCGACTGCGACCAGCCGTCGCGGCAGCACGGCCGGGCCGCTCTTGAGGCGCAGCAGGTGCGGATACCACTGGGGAATCGGCCGCTTCCAGAGGATCGTGCCGTTGAATGCGTCGCGGGCGATGAGCTTCCAGTCCGGCGGGGTCAGGATCGACGCGCGCGAGCCCTCGTCGATGATGTAGAACACCCGCCCGCCGGTTGTCACGCACGCGCTGACGCTGGACATGTGGTCGTGATGCCGCGCCCACTGCGGGCCTCCCTGCCACTGGAGCCGTCGCGGCGGGCCGATGACCGTGGCATGGGCGACCGCGTTTCCGCCGGCGGCGTGCATGTAGTGCGTCCACTCGTCGATCTCCGCCGGCCGCGCCTTGACGGTCCGAGCCCACTTGCCGCCGGCCTTGACGTAGGCGACGCCGCCAGGGCACAGCACGCGGAGGACCTCGCCGGCAGGGACCTCGCCCAGGCCCTCCGAGACGACGAGATTGACCGTGTTGTCGATGTACGGCAGGCGCCTGCCGCCAAAGCGAGCGACGCAAACCGGGCCGTAAAGGCCCAGCGACCGGATGTGCTCCCGCGCGGCGGCGACGTTGGCGGCGCTGGTGTCCAGCCCGTGGACGAGGTAGCTCTCGCCCGCGCGCAGCGCGGCCGTGAGCTTGCCGGCTTGCCCTGAGCCCGTCGAAGGGCCGATGCCAAGATGCACCACCAGCCCGCCCTTGACGCCGGCGGCATCGAGAATCTCTCGCGCCCGCGCCGCCTCGGCCTGGCCGACCCGCGCAGCGAGCACGGGCCCAGCCAGCGCCATGGCACAAACAACGCCCGCGACGAATCCGAGTCTGGTCATTGTCGTTATCCCTTCATCGATGGGTCAGTGTGCATGAAACGTCGGCGGGCGCACGGCCGGCCCGCCTGTTGGTTGAACACACAATAGCCGCCATGGTCTTAAGCCGAATCGCACTGGTGACTATAACCTGAGCAATGCTCGGAACCGCGATCAACCTTGCGGCGTTAAAGCCATTGGCCGCGCCGACGCGACGGGCGCGTGTCTTCGCCGCAACGACTTGTAAAGGACTCCTGCCATGCCCGCAAGACGCATCGCACGCCGCCGCTTCCTGAAGTCCGCCGCAACCGCAGCCTCGGCCGCCGTCGCCCTGCCTTCAATCACCCGCCGGGCACTCGGGGCAAATAGCGACATCCGCGTGGCGGTCGTCGGCTTCCACGGCCACGGCCAGACCCATATCGCCAACTACCTGAGAATGCACGGCGTGAGGCTCGTCGCCCTTTGCGACGTAGACAGCAAGGTCCTCGCCGCCGGCATCGCGCGTTACGGCCAGGCCGGCCAGAAAATCGACGGCTACACCGACATCCGCAAGATGCTCGAACGTAAAGACATCGACGCATTCTCCGTCGCCACGCCCAACCACTGGCACGCGCTGGCGACCGTCTGGGGCTGCCAGGCCGGCAAGGACGTATGCGTCGAAAAGCCCGTCTGCCACAGCATATGGGAAGGCCGCAAGATGGTCGAGGCCGCCCGAAAGTACGACCGCATAGTCCAGGGCGACTTCGATAAGCGCTCCAGCCCCGCCAACTGGCAGGCGGCCGAGTTCCTGCGGTCCGGGAAAATCGGCAAGCCCGTCCTGGCTCGCGGCTACTGCTACAAGCGACGGGGCTCGCTGGGCACGGCCGGGGCCGGCGGCGGCGTCATACCCGACCACATCGACTACAACCTCTGGTGCGGCCCGGCGCCGATGGGCAAGCTGCCCCGCATCAAGCTGCACTACGAATGGCACTGGCAGTGGGACACCGGCAACGGCGAGATAGGCAACAACGGGCCCCACCAGCTCGACCTCATCCGCTGGCTGCTCGGCGAGAGCCGCCTGCCGCGACGGGTAATGTCCTTCGGCGGGCGGTTCGCCTACACCGACGACGGCCAGACGCCCAACACGCAGGTCACGCTCTACGACTACCCGTCCGTGCCGATCATCTACGAGACCCGCGGCCTCGGTCGCAAGGCCGGCAGCAACAACATGGGCCCGTTCGTCGCGCGGTCGGCCGACGGGCTCACCGTGGACGACCACTTCGACAGGGGCAACCCCGACAACGGCGTGTTCATCATCTGCGAGGACGGCTACGTCGACATGCACAACCGCGCCGCGTTCGACAGCAAGCACAGGAAGATCACAGACTTCGACAGCCGAGGAAAGATCGACCCGCAGTCGAACTTCATCGCGGCCGTGCGATCCCGCAAACGCGAGGACATCCGCACGGACATCCTCCAGGGCCATCTCTCGACCGCCCTTTGCCACATGGGCAACATCTCCTACCGCCTAGGCCGACCCGCCGACCCGGCCGCCATCGGCCGGCGCATCGCCGAAAACCCCAACGCCCCCGAGGCCTTCGCCCGCTTCACCGAACACCTCGCCGCCAACGATGTGAGCCTCGCCAAAACCCCCGCCGCCCTGGGCCCATGGCTGACGATGGACTCAAAAGCCGAACGCTTCACCGGCCCGGCCGCCGACGAGGCCAACAAGCACCTGAAACGCCACTACCGCAAGCCGTTCGTGATTCCCGAGAAGGTGTGAGCCGACGGTCAATAACGCCTCACGGCGCCACTACTCCCGCCCCTGCCTCGCGATTAGCATCAGGGCGTCGGAGTTCCGGTCGTCGAAGTCGGCGAAGTCCGCGCCCCCGTAGCAGTCGATCTTGCCCAGGCCCGCGGTGCGGCAGGCGGCGGCGATTTGGTCGCGCGTGTAGGGGCGCAGCAGCGCGTCGGCCAGGTCGTGGCGGCATCCGTCGGCGGTCCACGTGCGCTTCAGGCCGTTGAAGCGGACAAGGTCTTCGAGGAAGTCGTAGAAGCGGCCGTCCTCGGTATCTCCCTGGCGGGTGACGCCGACGATCCGCTCCTGGCCGGCC
>JAUWQU010000441.1 GCA_030610965.1 Phycisphaerae bacterium | reverse complement strand
GGCGCGGCGCCGGCGCCTCCGCCCTGGAACATCATAATAATTCCCGCGACGTCCTTGATGAGGTCGGTGGGGACGAAGATGACGAAGTGGGCGCTCTTGCCTGTCGTGCCCGCGCCCATGGCGATGGGCGTCTTGCAGGTGATCTTGAAGGGGGGCAGTTCCTCCTCGGGCGCCATCAACTTCATGCCGGCTACGATCACGTCGTAGAGGTTCGAGGCGCTGAACAGCATGATCGTCTGCCGCTCGGCGGGCAGGTACTTCATTGCCTTGGCCGAATCGGAATCGGTGCCGATCTTGCCCGCGCCGCTCGCGGCGACCTTGACGGCCTCGGCGAAGAACGCGTTTGAACCGCCGACGGTGACGACCACCGTGTTCTTGTCGGTCGCGGCGACCCTCAAGTTGATCTTGTCCTCGCCGAGGGCCTTCTTCATCTCGGCGCGATCGTTCTCTCCCATTTCCTCCATCTCGGGGTGCTCGATGACGACCGCGTCGGCGGAGACCTGGCCGACGGTCTGCACGTCCTTGACGTACTTGATGGAGAGTTTCAGGAGGTCCGGCTCATCGGCGCCGAAGTGCTTGACGAGCGCCTGGGCGATGCGGGCCTTCTCGGCCAGCAGTTGCTTCATCTTGGCCGAGTCCTTGCACTTGATGACGAAGCTGACACCGAAGACCCCGGAGCCTTCCGGCGCGCCGCCGCCGACAATCTGCATGCCCGTTACCTGGTCCGTGACATCCTGGTAGAGCTTCTTGATCGAGGCCTTCAGGTCGTCCGGCATGCCCGCCAACGGCTCGTTGAGCATCAGCGAGTTAATCATGTCCAGGCCGACCTGGACGTTCTGCTCGGAAGTGCCGGCCGAGGCGCCAATGGCCAGGACGTAAGGCAGGTCCGGCAGGGCGCTGAGGCTTGTCTTGCCGGTCAGCTTAGCCGACGCCATGGCCTTGGCGTAGGGCGTGTCAGGCTGGAATGTGACCAGTTGGTCGAAGACCAGGCCGTCCTCGACGAACCGCCCGGCCACCGTGATGGCCCCGAGCTGCGAGAGCGCCTCGCGGTAGATCCTGAAGTACGTGCCGAGCAGCGGCGCCATCTCGCCGGCATCGGCGGACATCTGCGCCTCTGCGACCTGCATCAGCTCCGCCAGCGCCGGCCCGGCGACCTTGCCGTTCATGACGTATGCGATGTCCGACTGGCTGATGGCCTTGAGCTGCTCGGCCGGCAACTCGGCGGGGGCCTTCTTCGTGGCCGTGGCGACGGCGTCGAGGGCCTTGTCGTTGGGGCTGAGGATCACGTAGCTGCCGACCTGTCCGGCGAACATCGGCCCCACGGGCAGCGTGACCTTCATGTACTTGCCGGCCTGCTCGGGGTTATACGCGCCCAGGACGCTCTTTACGTCCTTGCCCGGCACGAAGATAACCACCGGCAGTTTCGGCTCGGGCTTGGCCTCGCCGTTCTCTTCGGCAGGGGCGCCGCCACCGTCGATGAGCCCCATCAGGTCGATGTCGAACGCCTTGAGGTCCAGCATCACCGCCGCCAGGCCGCCCTGAGGGTTGAAGCCGTCGCCCAACGCCGCCGCGCCGCGCAGGAGGTCCAGCACGGACATCTTGATGGTCTTTTCCGGATCCGACGGGTCCGGCTGCGAGAGCAACTCGCCGAAGCCCAACTCGTCCATGAACTTGTCGACCTTGCCCGTCATCGACTCGAGGTTGTTCACGACGACGAAGCCCATTGCCCCGGCCGGGATGTGGGTTATCACCGGCTCCGGCTTGGCGGCCTGGCCCCAGGCGGAGGCCGAAAGCAGCAGAACGCACGACAGTGAGAGAATCTTTCGCAGGAAAGTCATAACGTTAGTCTCCATAGTGTTTCCCTTCGGAAGCAACCCGCGCACACAATGTTACGCATTGGCCCGGCCGGGTTCAACAGCAATCCGTACGGCCAGGGCGCACCTTACGCCGCCGGGCGAACCTGACTCTTGAGTATTCTAGTCGCTCGCGGAGCATATTTGTTTCGGCATTTTGGCGGAATGTTCTGCAACCAAACCCTGCGCTCACCTCCGATGCAATTGAAATCGCCTCGCCGGTTCTGTACCATGCAGCAGACGACCGGCTGGCAACTTCGTTGGCCGGGGCGATCAAGATGGCCAGCATGGACGATTCTTCATTCATCTCGCACGAGGCTTTCGACCCGGACATCTGCCTTCTGCGCTGCCTGGCGGGGAGGGATGGGCGATGACCCCCGCGGCCGATCCGGGATCGCTGTCGGTAACCATCGCCTCGGCACTGGCCCAGGATCGCCTGGAGAACGGCGAGGCGATCATCCTGACGGTGCGGCCCAGCGGGTGGCTGATCCTGCTGATGTCCTGGCCGCTGCTGGTGGGCGTCGCGGCGGTCGCGGCCGTCAGCCTGGCGGCCAGGCAGTATATGGCGTACGACGTCGATAACCGCATGGTCGTGCTGATCTGCCTGGCCGTTGGCGCGATGCGCTTAACCATAGCGTGCTGCCAGTGGCAGGGCCGGATGTACATACTCACCGACCGCCGCGTGATGAGGATCAAGGGGGTGTTCCACGAAGACTGCTACCAGTGCCCGCTGAAGAAGATTCGCCAGGTTCACTTGTCGTCGACGCTGCCGGAGCGAATCGTCTCGGTCGCCAGCCTGATGTTCGAGCGCATCGACGAAAAGCCCGTGCCGGATGCCGACTGGGTTTGCCTGACCAATCCCGAGGAGGTCCTCCAGGCCGTCGAGGATGCGCTCAGGCGCGCCAAATGACGGCCGGCGATCAGAGACCCGCCCGCCCGCGGCCAGGGCCGCTCTTGGTATGATGAAGTGCGTGATTATGAGAACCAGTTGGATTATCGCTGCCGCACTGGCGGCGCCCGTGGCTTGGATGGTGGCCGGCGCCGGCCTCGCCCAGGCTGCGCAACCTGCCTTGCCGGATAAGGCCCTTGTCCGTTTCGGCGAGGCGAGGTTGTTTCACGGCGCGCCCGTGACTTGCCTTTCCTTCTCGCCGGACGGGCGAGAAATCGTCGCGGCCGGGGGGAGGTGTACGAAAGGAGAGGAAGTTTCCATCTGGTCAACCGCCACCGGGTCGCTGGTCCGCACTATGGCCGGCCCAGCCAACGGCGTCGCGGGGATGGCCCTGTCGGGTGATGGCAAATCGATCGTGCTGGCCGGGATTGACCGGTCGGTCCGCTTCGTGTCGTTTCCCGGCGGCAAGCCTGTCCGGGACGCCAAGTCGCCCTCGCTCAGGGGCAACTGGGTGGCCCTGTCTCCGAACGGCTCGCAACTGGCGGTTTCGGACGGCACGAAGCTGACGGTTATCAATCTGGCCACCGGCAAATCGGTGATGACCGTGCTAAAGGCTACCGGCGCGGCGTTCAGCCGCGACGGCCGATACCTCGCCGTCGTCAGCACGCGCGACATGAACTTCGGCGTCGAGTTATGGGATGTGTCGGTCGGCGTGAAGATTCGCCGGTTCGAGGGCGTCGCCAAGCTACGGTTTTGCGTGCCCGCGTTTTCGCCCAACGGGAAACTGCTCGTCGCCGCTAGCATCTATGGCGGGACTAAGGAGATGCCCGTCTGGGACACCCTTACCGGCAAGGTCGTCAAGAAGTTGTCCATCGCCAGCGGGTCCATGGCGGCGGTCGCGTTCAGCCCGAACGGTAAATGGCTCGCCGTCGCCGACAGGAGCCAGTTCCTGCAGGTATGGGACTTCGAGGCAGGCAAGGCCCTGCCGAGGATTGCCGCCGGCCTGAATCGAATCTACGCCGTCGCCTTCAGCCCCGACGGTAGCCGCCTGGCAGGCGGCGCCAGTAGCGGGCGGATACACGTATGGGAGACGGACAAGTTCTCCGAACTGCTCGTCAAGACAGGCCACGGCGGGTCTGTGGTCGGCGTGGGCGCCGGCGACAATGGCCGGGTCGTGGCCACAGGCGGGCACGATGGGAAAGTGCTCTTGTGGGACGGCCGAACAGGCCGAACACTGCACCGGCTGCAAACGGAGAACCACCAGGCGTCGGCTGTGGCAGTCTCGCGGGACGGTGCGTTGGCTGCCACTTGCAGCAATAGCGAAACGGTGCAGATCTGGCGGACGGATACGGGCAGGCAGCTTCGTCGCGCCCGCGCAGCCCAGGGCAAGGCCAGGTGGATAACGTTCCTGCCCGGTGGGCGGGAACTGATCGCGATGGGCGCCGACGGCGCGCTATGCCGCATCGACGCCGACACCGGCAAGGCCGTCTCGCTGGCGCCCGGCGGGGGGGCGACGATGCTACGCATGTCCCTGGCCGACAACGCTTGCATGGCCGCCAGCTACGATCGAAACGTCGTTACCGCCTGGGAGCTTCGCGGCGGCAGAAAGCTGGGCGTCTTCGTCATGCCAGGGGTGTCGCACCTTTACGGCCTGGCCGTGAGCCCGCGCGGGCGCCTGCTGGCCGGGGACTCCGGACAACGAGTGACGATCATGGAACTCGACTCCGGGCGGCTCGTCAGGAACATCGTCTTCACCCGCCGGCAGGTG
>JAUWQU010000806.1 GCA_030610965.1 Phycisphaerae bacterium | reverse complement strand
GGGGCCAAATAACAAGCACCAAGGTCCAGGCACGGGCCAAAGAGAGAAACAGCAAATCACAACCAAGACGAAACACCCCCACCCCAAAGCCGGAGGAGCGGACGCAGCCGGGCCCAAATAAGGGATAGGCCTCACCGTTTGGAATTTGCTGTTTGTTATTTGGCCGTTGTTTGTCATTTGGTCCTTGTTTGTTCTTTGGTCCTTGTGTGTTTTTTGGGCCTTGTTTGTCATTTGGAATTTACTTTCGGAAAGGACGCTCCATGGAAGCCGCAGTCATTCGCCGTGCGCTCATCAGCATGTTCGATAAGACCGGGGTCGCCGAGTTCGCCAAGGCTTTGGCGGACATGGGAGTGGAGATAATCTCCTCGGGCGGTACGGCCAAGGTCATCGAGGCCGCGGGCATAAAGGTCCGCCAGGTCAAGGAATGGACCGGCTTTCCGGAGATGCTGGGCCATCGCGTGGTAACGCTGCACCCCAAGGTTCACGGCAGCATCCTGGCGATTCGCGACGACCCGGCCCACCAGGCCGACATCGAAAAATACGGCCTGGAGCCCATCGACCTGGTCTGCGTGGGGCTGTACCCGTTCCAGCAGGCGATAGCCAAACCCGGCGCGACGCTGGCTGACGCGGTCGAGATGATCGACATCGGCGGACCCACGATGATCCGCGCCGCGGCCAAGAACCACAAGTTCGTCACCGTCGTAACCGACCCGGCCCAGTACGAGCCGCTGCTGGCCGAGATGAAGGCCAACGACGGGGCCGTGAGCTTCGAGACCCGCCAAAAATTCGCCCACGAGGCCTTCGCCCTCACGATGAGCTACGACGTGGCGATCTCGACGTACCTGGCAGGCCAGCTCGGCCAGAAGCTGCCCGACCGAATCGGCTTTGCCTATCGCAAGGCACAGAGCCTCCGCTACGGCGAGAACAGCCACCAGCAGGGGGCGTTCTACGCCGGGCCGGACCAGTCCGAGACGAGCGTCTCGACGGGCAAGCTGCTCGGCGGCAAGGCGATATCGTACAACAACTACTTCGACGCCAACGGGGCCGTCGAACTGGTCAAGGAGTTCGCCGAGCCGTGCGTGGCGATCATCAAGCACGCCAACCCGGCCGGCTGCGCTTTGGACGACGACCTCGTCGAGGCATATCGCAAGGCCTACTTCGGCGACGTTAACGCCGCCATGGGCGGGATCGTCGCGGTCAACCGCGAATGCACGTGCGAGCTTGCGGCCGCTATCGTCGAGAGCTACCAGCGATGGGGCAAGGCCGCCGGGGCCGGCGGATTCTTCGCCGAAATCGTCGTCGCGCCGAGCTTCGCCGCCGGTGCCATCGAGATTATCGCCGCCCGCAAGGGATGGGGCCCGAACGTGCGGATCCTGGAACTGGGGCCGCTCACCCCCAAGCGCAACAGCGACAAATACATCAAGTACGTCGTCGGCGGGCTGCTCGTGCAGGAGCGGGACCTTGTCGGCCTAAACGAGGAGAAGTGGAAGGTTGTCACCAAACGCCAGCCGACCGAAACCGAACTTGCCGACCTGCGGTTCTCCTGGCTGGTATGCAAGAACGTCAAGTCCAACGCCATCGTCCTGGCCAAGGACAAGGCCCTGCTCGGGGCGGGGGCCGGGCAGATGAGCCGCGTCAACTCCGCACGACTGGCAAGCCAGATCGCCCGCGGCTACGGCGGCGGAAGCGCGGTGGACCCGGCCGGGTGCGTCCTGGCCAGCGACGCCTTCTTCCCGTTCCCCGACAGCCTGGACTGGGCCAAGGAAATCGGCGCCACAGCCGTAATCGAGCCAGGCGGCGCCAAAAAGGACCAAGACGTAATCGACCGCGCCGACGAACTCGGCCTGGCGATGGTCTTCACGGGCACGCGGCACTTCAATCATTAGTCCGGATCGACCCGGTTGTTGAACGTGAAACACCGGCAGTGAAGGAGCATACAGCGTGGCCGAAGAAAACCTTCCCATGCCTGGCCGTAAGTCCTTTGAGAAGCTGAAGAAAGTCAATCGGCACGGCGCGGAGTATTGGACTGCCCGCGACCTTCAGGCACAATTAGGCTACGATCAGTGGCGGCGTTTTGAAGATGCCATAAAGAGAGCCACAGTTTCTTGTAGGCAATCCAATAACGATCCGGACCATCATTTTGCCAGCGCCGGCAAAATGATCCCAGTCGGCAAGGGCGGGGTTCGCCAAGTTAAGGATTACCTTCTTTCCCGTTTTGCCTGTTATCTCATCGCTCAGAACGGCGATCCCCGGAAACCGGAGAGCGCCCCGACCCCTCGCCGGCCGAGGCCCGCGAAGCCGTCCGCCTGGCCCGGAAAGTCCGCGACGCCATCAGGCCCCAACTCCCGGCTCAAACAAACATAACGCCTTACGGCGTCACTACAAACGCTCCGCGAGATACGAAGTCGCCTCTGGCGTGCGTAGTGTGCCCGTGAGGGCATATTCTTCTTGTGCGACTCAGGTGGTAGCTGGCGCTGGCCTAAGGCGCGACGCCATCAGGCCCCGACTCCCGGCTCA
>JAUWQU010000612.1 GCA_030610965.1 Phycisphaerae bacterium | reverse complement strand
CTTATTTAAGAGCGTGTCCGACTTTGGGGGGTACCCCTTAGATGGGCAACAGGTAACGACCATGACAGAAAACCAGGACGACGGGACACCGACGCCGGCGGACGATACGCCGACTCAAACGATCTATGAAACGTCGGTAATGTCGCCGGCCGAGATCGAAAAGCAAAACAAGGCGTATGCGGCAATGAATCTGCCGATCCTGGTTATCGACGTTTCGCAGTTCACGGCGAAGCATGAGCGGCAAGCGGACGGGACGTACAAACGTAGCGCGATCCGTCAGAAGAGGCGGAACAATGGAAGCGAAGCCGGAGCTAATCAAGAGTGATCCCGTCGCGTCGGCGATATGGGATTATTACAAGACCCGGCTTCAGGAAGCCGGCAAGTGGCGGGACGAATACGCCGCGACCTTTGCCGTCCTGGTCGACGCCGTCCGCGGCTTCCTGGTAACGTCGGCGACGCTCGCGAAGCCTGACAATCTGCCGATCCTGGTTAACCCGGTCAAGGGTACGTCCTACCGCAATCCGCTTCTGGACGTGAAGGCGCAGTATGTCAATACGATCTTGCGTTACGGATCGGCCTTCGGCCTTACGCCCCTGGCCGACGCGAAGCTAAAGGCCACGCCGCCGGAAGGGTTCGGCGAGCTATTCAAGTACCTAACCGGTCCAGGCGTGGGCAGGCAATAGGCATGACCGATGCTCACCAATACGCCGCCGGTCCTAACCGATCCGCCGCCGGAATTCGTCCGGACTGCAAGCGACCGGCGAGCGTTGGAGCTTGGGTATAAGTGGTCGACCGACGCCGTCGACCACGTCTTGCAGTTCGCGGACACGCTCCGCGATCCCATGAATCCGGACAAGCGTTACGGCCTGTTAGACTGGGAACGGTCGCTTACCGTCCCGCTCTTTGGCTGGCGACGTCCGAGCGGCCGGCGGCGGTTTGCGCAACTCAATGTGTGGGTACCGAAGAAGAACGGGAAATCATCCTGGGTTGCGTTTCTCGCCCTCGTCTTCCTGTTGGCCGACGGCGAGCGTCGGCCAGGTTGCTACGCGACCAGCTCCACGGGCGAGCTTGCCGAAGACATCTACACCGAAGCGAAGGCGTTACTCCACGGGACGCCCTGGCGTCAGATACTCAACTTCCGCAACTTCCGGCATACGATTGAGTGCGGCCTTAACGGCGGCCTGTTTAAGACTCTGGCCGCGTCGGCCGAAGGGGCGGAAGGTCTCAAGGGCAGCTTTGTAGTCCTGGACGAAATCCACGCGACGCTTAAGCGGAAACCACGCTTGTACGGTTCGCTCCGGTACGCGGGAAGCGGCCGGCGACAACCCTTAACCGCGACGATATCCACGGCCGGCGACGATCGCCAGGCGTTGCCCTGGAAGATATACCAGCGGGCGAAGCGGATACTCGCCGGCGAGATCGTCGACGTTCGGACGCTCGCGGCCATATGGGAAGCTGAAGACAAGCCGATAGAGGAATACGGCGACGCCGACTTCCTGGCCGGCAATCCCGGTATCGGCGAAGTCCTGGAGCTTGAACAACTGCGGGACGATTGGGCGGAAGCGAGTACGTCCGATCACGCGGCGGAAGACTTCAAGCGGTACCGACTCGGCGTATGGACGAAGCGGTCGACGGCCTGGCTGGACGTAAACCAGTGGACGGCGTGTTGCGAGCCGGACTTTCCGCTTACGTCCCTGGCCGGCCTGGCCGGCTTCGTGGGCGTCGACCTGTCGAGCGTCCTGGACTTGACGGCGGCCGTGGCCGTGTTCCCCTTGCCGGACGGCCGTTACTTCTGGCTTCCGCATTTCTGGCTTCCGCGGGCCGCCATAGAACCGCGCTGCGCAAACGAAATGGACTACGTCGCCGCGGAGATCGCCGGCGACATAACGCTTATCGACGGCCCGACGATCGACTATGACCACGTCCAGGCGTGGATAGAAGACCTGGTCGGGCGGTACAAGGTCGACCAGGTCGGCTTCGATCCTTGGCGGGCGTCGGAGCTTGCCAAGCAACTAGAGGGCGCCGGCCTGGACGTGGTCGGCGTCAAGCAAGGCTGGGCGATATCCGAGCCTTGCCGGAAGGTCGAATCTCAACTGGCGACGGGCGGGATCGTCCACGCCGGGAATTCGGTTATGGCGTGGAATATCGAAAACGCCGAGTGCCGGACCGACGTTAACGGCAAGATCCGCCTGGTCAAACCCCAAGACAAACGGAAGCGGATAGACGGCCTGGTCGCGGGCGTCTGCGCCACCTTCCTGGCAATGTTCGCCGAGTCGACAGAATACGTCTACGGATAACCGCCAATGGTATGGTTTTGGAAGCCAAAGAAGGATCGGCTATCGGTCGACCTGGCCGCCGTGTCCGGGATCGTATGGCTGGGCGAAGACCTGGACGCCGGCGTGGTGGTCGACCGTGAAACCGCTATGGAGATCGGCAGCGTCTTCGCGTGCTTCAACGCCTTGACTACCGACGTGGGGCAAGTCCCGTTTACGGTCTACGCCTACACGGCGGAAGGCCGGAAGAAGGCGTATTGGACGCGGCCTTACAAGGCGTTTCGATACGGGCCGAACGACTACCAGACTACCCAAGACTTTGTCGAACAATGTATGCTGCACCTGCTGTCCGCGGGCGATCACTACTCCAGGATCGGCCGCGTCGCCGGCGAGTTCGACCAACTGTATCCGATCGGCGATCCGCTCACCGTGGAGACCGCGCTTCGGGCCGGCCGGAAACGCCATACGATCGACGGGGCGAGCTTCGACCAGGCCGATATCTTCCACGTCCACGGGCCAAGCCCGGACGGGATCACCGGCCGAAGCTTCACCGATACCCACCGGCAGACGTTGGCCCTGGCTAAAGCCCTGTATCGGTACGGATCGCGTTGGTTCGCCAACGGGGCGACGCCGCGGGGAATCCTGATCCTGCCCGAAGGGACGAAGGCCGAAGACGTGGCCGGCGTCAAGGATACATTCAGGGCGGCCTATGGCGGGAGCAACCTTCACGAAGTCGCGGCCTTCGGCTACGGGACGGACTACAAGACCTTCACGGTCGACCCGGAGAAATCCCAAGCGTTGGGAAGCCGGCAACAGGTCAACAAGGAAATAGCCGCGCTCTGGAAAGTGCCGGCGTGGCGACTGTACGGCGAAACGCCGCCGACGCTGGAAGCGCGGACGGCGTATTACGCCGACACGCTCGGCCCGTGGTTTGTGCGGATCGCCGGCAACGTCAACAAGCAACTCATTGGCCCGGACGCCGGCCTTTACGCCGAGTTCAACACGGCCGCCCTGTTGCGGGCCGATATCGCGGCCCGATACGCGGCCTACGCGGTCGGGATTACGAATCGGTTTATGACGCCCAACGAAGCCCGCGAGCGGGAAAACCTGCAACGCCACGCGGACGGCGACGCGCT
>JAUWQU010000231.1 GCA_030610965.1 Phycisphaerae bacterium | reverse complement strand
AGGGCCAGGAAGATCGGAAAGAGCAGCGCGAGGTACGGGATCAATGCGAGCAGGCCCCACCACTTGGAGTAGCCGGCCTTGGCGAATATGGAGCAGTAGATCAGCAGCCCGATAATCACCCCAAAGCCCACAAATAGCCATTCGGTCGGCCCGAAACCGGAGGCCAGAATCCAGGCCAAGCTCGTTTCACGCATGATTCTTCTCCACTGGGGTTCTGACAGAACAGAAATCGCCCAAAACCGACGGGGGCCTGTCAGAAGCCGATTTTGAAATCCCCCGCGGCGGCGGTCATGACGGCTTCCAGATCTCGGCGCTGCTCGGGGGAGAGGACTTCCGGCGGCTCGTACTGGGCGAGATGGCGTGCCACTTCGTCGCGAGCCCGCTGCATGAGGTCCGGCGCGCCGCCTTGGCGGCTCTGGAGCTGCGTCCGGTCGATGACCGGCCCGGGAATGTAGTGTTCCTGGGCGAAGTACTTCAGCGTGTGGTCGGCCGTCAGGAGGGTCTTCTCGCGGAGCAGTTCGTCGAACAGCTCGTCGGCCGGGAAGTCCTCGCGCGGCTCCAGGCCCGCCATGAGCCGGCGGGTCATGGCGCATATCTCGGCGTCGAAAACGAGCTTGGCCAACGATTGACAGCTTTCGAAGTAGTGCATGCCGGGTCCGGAGATGCTGTTGACGCCTGCCAGGCCGGCCAGGTACAACCCGCCGCCGGACTCGAAGCCCGCCTGGGCGTCGAGGGTCTTGCTGTCGCTCATGCCGATATAGGCCTGGGTGGGCAAGCCCAGATACTTGCCCACTTCAATGTAGGCGCAGTCCATCAACTGCGCCTCCACGGTCGAGATGGAGGCCGCCATCGTACGCATGTCGAAAATGCCAGGCGAGCCGCCGTACAGGATCGGCGCGCCGGGGCACGTGGTCTGGGAGATCACGACGCCGCTGAGGGTTTCGACGGCGTGCTGGATGACGCAACCGACAAGGGAGATCGGCGAGACCAGCCCGGCCAGCGGCATGGCGATGAACTCAACGGGAACGCCCAGCTCGGCACACCTGGCGGTGTTGTCGGCCGTCGTGGTGCTCCACTTCAGCGGCGAGGTGGGGCAGCACGAGAAGATCGTGAAGGGCTTCTCGCGCAGCGCCTCGCGCGTGCCTCGCACGGCCAGGAGCATCTCGGCCATCACGTTGAAGCCATCGATCGTGAACGCGCCGGTGACGATCGCTTTGCTGGTGCTTTTCAGGAGTGCGTACAGGCGAATGCTGTCGCCGATGGCATTGGGCACGTCGTTCGGAACGACGGCCGTGGAGGAGTAGTCGATCGCGTCGAGCTGCTCGACGAGCTTGCCGTAGCGGAGCATGTCGTCGATCGACGCGGCACGTATCCGGCGGGTCTGTTCGTCCAGCATCTTGATGGCCGTCGAGCCGGGCGTGAAGTACACGTTGTCGCCGGACAGGTCGCAGCGGCTCTCGCCGGCGATGTTCCACAGTTCGATCTGCCCTGGCGCCGACCGGACGGCCGCCTCGACCACCTCGCGAGGCATCCGGACGTGTTTGCTTTCGGTATCGACGGGACAGCCGGCGTCGGCAAGTCTCGCCAGCAGCTCCTCGTGAGGCAGCGTGACGCCTTTGGTCGCCAGCAGCTTGTATGCCTCGTCGAGGATTCGCTCGATGAGTTCGTCGCTCAGAAATCTCAACCGTGGTCTCATATCGCAGTTCGTCCGTATCCTGACGTTCGCCAAATGGATCTCCGCCCACGACCGCCGCGGGCCTCCTCGATGATTCTATCGCGATTCCGGGCTCTGACAAGCATTCCTCCGGCTCGCCGGAGGCGGCATCGTGCGGTTGCCTGGGCGATGATGCCCCTATCGGCCTGGTGCCCGTCGGCTACGCGGACGGCTACTTGCGCCGCCTGTCCAACCGATCGACCATGCGAATCCGCGGCGTCGACGTGCCCGTCCGCGGCCGGATCGCGATGGGCCAGGTGATCATCGACCTGACGGATGTGCCGGGCGCCGCGGTCGGCGACGAGGTGGAGATAATCTCCAACGACCCAGCCAACCCGCACAGCGCCGAAGACCTCGCCCGCCTCTGCGACACCATCCCCTACGAGATCACCTGCCGCCCGGGCAACCGCGCTCGGCGAGTGCTGGAAGACTGATACGATTGCGGATTGCGGAATGAGGATTGCGCAATGAGGATTGGGGAGTTGCCCCGAGACTTGCCGCAGAGGCTCAGAGTTGTTGCGGATTAGTAGGGTCCGCGCCAGTAACGCTGGTTTGGCCAAACGTGGTCCTCTCGTACAGCATCACATCCAGTGCGGGAGGCCGGGTTATTTGGGCGACAGTGAGTTGGGCAATGGCATCGCCTTCATTAAGCACCAAGTCCAAAGGGCCGCAGTTAGTCATCTCCAGCGTAAGATTGCCGTGCCACCCAGCATGAACTGTCGGCGCTGTTAAATGCACAATCAGGCCGCTACGGGAACGAGTGCTTTTCCCGTCGATGAAACAGATGAACTTGGGATTGTCTTTCGGCGTGCCGACTATTTCTCTCGTCTGCCAAAGGACAAATCCGTGAGGGCGCAGGATTATGGCATCCTCTCGCCTGAAGACTGGTGCGTTTCCAGCTTCCGCTTCACGAGGCGGGGGCATCAGGTATGTCCGAGATATTACGCCCCACGACATTCGGGCGACATTCAGTTCCCTTGGGCGACAGCCACGGTGCCTATTATCCCTCCTCAAGCTTCTCGAAGTTCCAAACCTGAGCTTCCTCAACGGACCCCAGATGCAAGTCTATCGATGTGGGCCCCACCTCGTGCTCCGGCAGCGGCTTGACGATAAGTGCGCCAGACGCCACGGCTTCTCGCAGGTCGACGTCCGATAGATACATGCCGTCCCCCTTGCTCTACATTTGACGAACTAAACCAGCCGGGACGGTCAGAATCTCGCCATCCGGCGCGGACACCCTGGCCTCGTTGCCTCCGTTGCTCAACACCCTCACCTCGACCTGACCCTGAACACCCGCGCCAGAGGGAGCATTATCAGGCGTGGCGCAATGCTTGGGGGTCACCCCTTCATAGGGCCGCCCATCGGTAGTCTTGACCTGGAAGACAAGTTCCCCAGAGAACGCGCTACGGTACAACTGGCATTCCATGCTTCCCTTCGCCGCGGCCATAGCTTTCTCCTTGCTCTTCCTCTTGCGCCAGAATCCCAGCACAGTCATGTGCAGTTCTCTTGTCTATCGGACAAGAGCCCGTTCGGTCAATACAATAATATGTTAGGAGTATGTTCGGAAGCAGGAATTCATCCGAAAAAAACCGCAATCCGCAACACCATATCCAACGTCCGCGGCTGGACATTGGCGGGCTGGCGGCCTTTTTTCCTCGGACAGGCCTGCCTGGCCCTTGACAGTGCGCCCGGCGTGGAATAACCTCAATTATTCTCCCGCCCGGATGGCGAAATTGGCAGACGCGCTAGGTTGAGGGCCTAGTTGAGTTAATACTCAGTGCAGGTTCGAGTCCTGTTCCGGGCATGGCGGTCGCGGCCGCGATGCAAAGATGCAAAAAAGAGCGGCGCAGCCTGTGAGCCACTTTCGGCCACGGGCTGTTTTCGTGTCTGAAAACCGGAGCATGGGCGTCTCGCCGGTGATGGCCGCAAGCTGCACGGCCGGGACGCCCGTGCTACTCACGGGCAAGATGCCCGTGGTACGGCCACGGGCTGTTTTCGTGTCTGAAAACCGGAGTGTGGGCGTCTCGCCCGTGATGGCCGCAAGCTGCACGGCCGGGACGGCCGTGCTATTCACGGGCAAGATGCCCGTGCTACGGCCACGGGCTGTTTTCGTGTCTGAAAACCGGAGTGTGGGCGTCTCGCCCGTGATGGCCGCAAGCTGCACGGCCGGGACGGCCGTGCTACGGTCACGGGCTGTTTTCGTGTCCGGCACGTCGATGGATTTGGCCTCAGAGCCGGGCAGAACCCGGCGGGAGTTGGAGAGATGGCAAGAACGACGAAGAAGACCGCACCGAAGACCACCCGCACTACCAAGAAGCCCGCCGCAAAGCCCAAAGACCTCCGCAACCGCAAGATGGCCGCGCCGCGCCTTCCGTACCTGCCGCAGGACCCCAAGTCGTACAAGCCTAACATCGGCCTGATCGCCTGCGGCGGGATAACCGCCACGCACCTGCGGGCCTACAAGAAGGCCGGGTACAAGGTCGTCGCGCTGTGCGACCTCATCGAGCAGCGGGCCCAGGACCGGCGGAAGGAGTTCTACCCCAAGGCCGACGTGTACGTCGACTACCGCGACGTGCTGGCCCGCGATGATATCGAGGTGGTCGACATCGCCACGCACCCCAAGGATCGCGAGCCGCTGCTGGAGGCCGCCCTGCGGGCCGGCAAGCACGTGCTCAGCCAGAAGCCGTTCGTCCTGGACCTGGACTTCGGCAAGAAGCTCATCCGGCTCGCCGACCGCAAGGGCGTCAAGTTCGCCGTCAACCAGAACGGACGGTGGGCGCCGCACTTCAGCTACCTCCGCAATGCCGTCGCGGCCGGGCTTGTCGGCGAGGTCTTCGCCGCCCACCTTTCGGTCCACTGGAACCACAACTGGGTCAAGGGCAGGCCGTTCGACAAGATCCGTCACTGCATCCTCTACGACTTCGCCATCCACTGGTTCGACATGCTCAACTGCCTCATGGGCAGCAAGAAGGCCAGGAAGGTCTACGCCTCGTGGGCCCGCTCGCCGGGGCAGGTGGCCACGCCGAAGATGCTCGGGCAGGTCGGCATCGAGTACGACAAAGCCCAGGCGTCGCTTACCTTCGACGCCGACGTCCGCTACGGTGGCCAGGCGCGCAACTACATCGCCGGCACGGCCGGGACGCTGATAAGCCAGCCCGAAGGCGACGAACAGGAACAGGTGACGATCTACACGCCCAAGGGCTTCGGCAAGCCCAGGCTTCGCGGGCAGTGGTTCCCCGACGGCTTCCACGGGACTATGGGCGAGCTGCTGCGGTCGATCGAGCAAGGCCGCGAGCCGTACAACTCCGCCAGGCACAACCTCGAAAGCCTGGCGCTGTGCTTCGCCGCCATAGCCTCGGCCGAGACCGGCAAGCCGGTCAAGCCCGGCACGGTAAAGCGGCTGGAGCCGGGCTGGATGTAGGACAAAGCAGCATATCTCTCGCAGAGGGCGCAGAGAACGCAGAGAGAACAAGAGCAGAAGAAGCAAGATGGAGATTACGCGGATTTTAGGATTACATGGATAGAAGCCCATATCTGTTTCTCAATCCATGTAATCTCATAATCTGTGTAATCCCCGTCTGGCTTCTTCTTTTTCTTCTCGCTTCCGCCCTCGGCAAGGGGCGTGTTTCTTCATTTTCTTCTGCCATTTCCCAGCATGAATCCTTGCGTTTTCGCCAGCGGCGCGCGATAATACGGGTTGGAATAGTCACGTCCCTTCGAAGCGGCTAACGTCCAGCAGAGGTGCCGAAGCGATGATGCTCAATCAGAGCGCACTACAGGGGGATTTGCATGCGGTTGCGGGGATGGAGAGCCAGTTGGCGGCAGACCTGACGGCCACGTCCAGCGAGATCGCCCACTCGGAGTACCTGAGCGTCGAACAGCGGTCGGAAGTCTACTCCATTCTCGAAGCCCTGCGGTCCGACACGGCCCACCACAAGAAGGCCATCCGCCTGCTGGCAGACGGGCTCGGGGGAACCAGCGATGCTTGAGATCGAACAAGCCATGCTGCGCGACCGTTTCCAGGACCTGCTGGCCCTCGAACAGCAGGCCCTCAAGGCCTACGAGGAACTCGCCGCCCGAACCACCGACCCCGAAATCCTTCAAAAGGTCGCCCATCTCCGCCGCGACAAGCAGCGCCACGTCGAACTGGCCGAGCGCCTGCTGGAAATCGTCGAGTAGGACGGGGAAGCAGGTAGTAGGTAGTAGGTAATAGGTAGTAGGTAGTAGGGACGCGATGTCCTGTCTTGGCTTTCGGTTACTTGCAGGGGAGCGAAAATGGGGACAGGCACCGCCAAACAGCCGACGGAGCCAGTCCCCGTTTTCGCGGCCTGCCAAACGCCGGCTGATGAGGCCCCCAGGGGCCGAATCGGCCGGTCCCCCTACTACCTACTACCTATTACCTACTACCTATTACCTTTCTTTCACAGGTTTGCCAGCCTTTGCGCCTTGTCGTAGGCGACCATGCCGTCGATCATTTCGTCGAGGTTTCCGGCTAGGATCTGCTGGAGGTTGAAGTTCGCGCCTTCGGAGGTTTCCTGCTTGAGGCGGTGGTCCGTGCAGCGGTTCTGGGGGTAGTTGTACGTGCGGATTCGCTGGGAGCGGTCGCCCGAGCCGATCATGCTCTTGCGGGCGGCGGCCTCGACGGCGGCCTGCTTGCTGCGGTGGTGCTCATAGACCCTCGCGGCCATGATCTGAC
>JAUWQU010000170.1 GCA_030610965.1 Phycisphaerae bacterium | reverse complement strand
CGCTTCGTCGCGGGGCTGTCCTCCGGGTAGCGGCCAAGACGTCTACCGCCCACGTATTGCATTTCGAGGGCGCGACGGTCGACCTGGTCGGCACGATCGACGGTACGGGCGTGGTTTGCTCCAACGTCGCCGGCGTGGTGGTCGGCGGGACGATCGACTATGTCGACCTGTCGGGGAATCCCGAATTGATCCACGTCCTGCCGGACGCGCCGGGGACGGGGAATACCAACGTAACGGAAATCAACGGCCTTCCACTAGGCGCGCCTTATGTGGGCGTCGCCGCTTGAGGTAAACAGACATGGCGGTACTAACCATTACCGGCGGCAACGAGCGGACCCGGCAGAAACCCCCTGGAGCGGCGGTAAAGCGATACTGGATCGCCGGCGACGGGAACACGATTACGCCCGTGGCCGCCCTGGTCGCCGACGAGGCGCACGTCATAGTCGACGGCCGCTTGACGTGCAACGGGGCGGACCGTGTCGACATTTGCTCCAACGCCACGGTGCGCGACTCCCTGGAATTCGCGATCAAGTCGACTGTCACCTTCCCGAAGGGGTTGGAAATGGCCATAGGCCAAGCGCTGCAATTGCTCAAGGCCGGGTCGACGGCGTCGGTCCGCGGCTGGATGGACGTCGCCACGGTCGCCCCTGGCGAGTACGTCCATATCCCATAGGGTGCAGGCCATGTCCAAAACCACCATAGTCGACTGCAAGGCGTGGCTTTTGATCGAGACCGACGCGGGCGATACCAACGTCCAATTGGCGTTGGACGCCGCGGAAGAATACGTCGCCGGCGATATCGGCCAGGACTTCGCGACCACGCCGCCGACCGGTATGGTCAAGGTCGCCGCCTTCGCCCTGGCCGGCCATTGGCTTGAACACCGCGAAGCGGCCGGACCCTTCGACGTGAAGACCTTTCCGCTTTCGCTTCGGGCGATCCTGGCGGCCGCCCGCGGACCTATCGTGTAACCATGCGCGCCGGGCGAATGAAAGACCGTATCACGATCACGCCGCCGGGTACGCTTGGCGAGTGGGGCGAAGAAGACGCCGGCGGGGGTACGCCCGTAACCGTTTGGGCGGACTTCGGACCGGTCAAGACCGCCGACCGCGTCGACGGTAACGCCGTCCTGGCCGTGTCGACGGCCAAGGCCGTTATCCGTTTGCGGGGTACGTCCGCCAGGTCGACCGTTACCTTTGCCGGCGTAACCTACGCGATCGTCGCCGTCGAACCGGGCAAGCGGCAGCGACAGGAAACCTTGTACCTTAAGACCCTCAAGGGCGGGTAGACGCTATGGACGGAATCGGCATGGACATAGCCGGCGGCGACGAAATCGCCGACATGCTGGACCGCCTCGGCAAGGCGGAACAGCGCGAGTTCAAGAAGGCCGCCAAGCGGTCGACGCGCGAAGGCCTTAAGCCGATGCACCAGGCCGCCAGGGCGGCCGCCCCACGGGTGTCCGGCCGGCTACGCAAGGCGATCAAGCTGCGGACCTGGCGACGCCCCAAGCCCGGCGAAGTCGGCATGAAGCTATTCATTGATCCGGGCAAGTCCCGCGACGATCCGGCCGGGGCATACTACGGCGAAATGATCGAGTGCGGCCACGTAGCCAGCGGGACGTATGTACCGGGCCGCTACATGATCCGTAACGCCGAAGCCCGTTTCGGCGTGGCCGCTCAAGACAACCTGGCGAAAGACCTGGCCCGCGAAGCGGACCGCGTAATCAAGGGCAAGTGACTTGCTACCCCCTGTCATACGTCGAATCTTGACGGCCGCGGAAGCCGTGTCCCGGCTGGTCGAGGATCGGGTCTTTTTGGGCGGGGCGGTACCGGACGGCGTCGGGCGGCCGTATATCCTGGCGACCTTCACCGGCGGCGGCCAGCTCGAAACGTCGGACGGCCCGGCGGACTTCGCCGGCGACCTGGTCGAGATCGCGAGCGTTGCCGACGGCTACGAAGAAGCGGCCGGCCTTCACGCCGCCGCCCACGCCGCCCTGTTGGCCGAAGACGAAGCCGGCGTAATCGCAATCGAAGCAACGGGCCGCCCGTATGACGCGCCCAACCTGGACGAATCGAAAACCCTCTTTGCGGTAGTGAGAGTCTACCGCGTAGACCATCGGGAAGGAGTGTAGCAACATGGCCGTAAAGGCGAAGTCAACAATCGTAGGGTATGCCGCCATTGGGGCGGGGCCGTTTACGCCGATCGTCGGCCTGGTCGGCGAGCCGGTCCTGCCGGAAACCGAGTACGAGGTCCAGAAATTCCAGGCCAATGACGACGTTAACCCAACCCTGATCGTCGGCGATCCGGAAACGGGCGGCGTGGAAGTCGTGGTCGCGTATGCGGATCATGCGGCGTGGGTAACTCTGTCCGGCCTGGCCGGCTCGGCGCAATACGTCGAATTCAAACTGCAGAACGGCGACGAATATGTCTATTACGGCGTGGTCGCCAAAGTCGGGCCGCTCAATGCCGCCGAAGAGGGGGCCGGCGTCGGCGTTATCGGCTTTGTCTTCTCGCATCTGGAGTCTTCCGCGTCCGGGCCGTAGGCCGCCAGGTAAGTCGCCTGGACCCCAACCCCCACAAGGCCGGCCTGGCGGACCCGCCGCGGCGGGCCGCGTAGAATCAAAGGAAAGACATGGCAAAGGAAAAGCCCACGGAACGGCCGCCGCGCCGCTCCCTGACCACGCGGGACGCCTTCGAGGCGGTCCGGAAGATTCATACCGTACCGATCGGCGTGGACGCCGAGTGTCGGATGCGCGAACCGACCATAGCCGAAGTCAAGCGGCTGGAAGCGGCCGAAGACAATCTGGCCGCGTTGAGCGAGATCGTCGCGCTCTTGGTTGTCGGCAATGACGGCAAGCCGATCTTCGCCGACGGGGCCGAAGTCGCCGAGACGATGACCCTGGATCAAGTCGAAGCCGTCGCCGACTTTATCGGGAAGCTTCACAGCGCCGAGGAAGCGGCAAAAAACTAACCAACGACGCCGGGCGAGTCTTCTTCCTCAAGCTATGCCTGGCGTTCGGCCGGACGCCGTCGGAGCTTGCCGAGACTATGACGGTCTCGGAATACGCCGAGTTCGAAGGGTTGTACGAGCTTGACCCGTGGGGCGACCTGCGGGACGACTTCCGGGCCGCGATCACCGCCGCCGCGGCGGCCGGCGTGGGGAGCGGCCGCTTTGAACCGGCCCGGTACCTGTTCGCCGACCTGTACGGGAAGGCCCGCCGGGCCCTCATTGCCGAGAAGGCCGAGAAGGCCGAAGACATAGGCGAGCGGCAAGCGGCCGTCCTGGCCGTCCTGGCCGCCCGTCTGCCGAAGAAACCCAAACCCAAGTAACCCGCTATGGCGACTCAATACAAAAACCTGGTTGTATCCCTTCGCGCCCGGATCGGCAACTTCCGGAAGAAGATGGCCGGTGCGGGCAATGCCCTGGCCCGCGTCGGCAAGCGGGCGAAGCTCGCCGCGGGCATGGTCGCGAAGATGGGGCTCCGTATGGCCGCGGGCGCCGTGGTCGCCGTGGGCGGCATGACCCTGCTGGTCAAGAACAGCATGAAGGCGATAGACGTAATCGCCAAGCTGTCTGACCGGATCGGCGTGGCCACCGAAGACATCGTGGGTTTGGGCTATGCGGCCAGCATCATGGGCTCCGACGAAGAGACCATGAACAAGGCCCTGGAAATCTTTGTCCGCCGCCTGGGCGAAGTGCGCATGGGAACGGGTGAGGCGAAGGACGGTCTTGAGGCCCTGGGCATTTCGGCTGACCAGCTCGTCAACATGAAGACGGCCGACGCCTTCCTTCTGGTGGCCGACGGCTTATCCAAGATACCCAAGGCGGCCGACAAGGCGGCGACGGCGTATAAGCTGTTCGGCCGACAGGGGGCGAAGCTGGTCAATCTGTTTGACTTGGGCGCGGAGGGCATTCGGAAACTCATTAAGAGATTCGTCGAGCTCGGCGGCAGCTTCGACCGCATAGACGCCGCCGCCGTCGAGCGGGCGAATGACGCGCTGAACGACGCCAAGAAGGCCACGGCCGGGCTCGTTACACAGTTGACCATTCAACTCGCCCCCGCCATAGAGGCCATGGCCAAGTTGCTCACGAACGCCGGCATCGACGGCAAGGTGGCGGCCGCGGAGATCGAGGCCGGCTTCGCCAGCGCCGCCATCGTCGTCGGCAAGCTGGCCGACGCGGCGCGAATGGTCGCCAAAGGGTGGCACCTGGCCGTGCTTGGCGGACAGGGGCTCATAAAGGTCATAGCCGACATCGGGATTGCGCGCGATCGGTTGTTCGCCCGGCTGCCCGGCAAGGCGGGCGAAGCGGCCAAGGCGTCGCTCCGGCTCTCGGAAGCCATGTCAGCCGCGGCGGCCGAACGAGAAAAGGAGATCAACGCCACGCTCGACAAGCTCTTCGCCGCCCCATCGACGGCCGAGGGCATTCGCAAGTGGCTGGACGAGGTGAAGGCGGCGGCACAGAAGGCCCGGGATGCGCTGGCGAAGGGCGACGGTACGGGCGCAGGCGGCGGTCCGACCGGCATCGGCGAAGTGTTCGAGAAGGCCAAGGCCAAGATCGACCGATTCAACGATTCGCTCGTCGCTCAGATTGCTATGTTCGGCAAGTCGCGCCACGAGTTGCAATTGTTCAATTTGGAGCAGGCGGGGCTGGGGTTGACGGGCGCGGGGGCGAGTCGGTTCGCCGGCTTGATCGAGGACGCCAAGCACTACATCGCGAAGCTGGACGAAATGTCGCGCAAGGAAGCGGCCCTGGACAAGCTCAAGGCCCCCACGCCGGCCCCCACGCCGGCCGCCGCGCCGGCCGCCGCGGCCGCGGCGAAGTCGGCCGACACCTTCGGCGTCCTGTCTCGCGGCATTTCCCTAATGTCCCTGGCGAAGCGCATGGGCGACGACGACCAGAAGACAATCGCCACCAACACGGCCAGGACCGCCGATACCCTGGAGCGGATCGACCGCAAAGCCGGCAAGGGCGGGGCCGTCTACTTTGCGAAGGCGTAGCTTATGAGTCGGGTGAAGGTATCCCTTATCCAAGGATCGGCCGGCCGGCGGGATCAATACGGCTGGGCGGAAAAGTCCGCCCTTATCGTAGTGGACGGCCTGGCCCGGACGCTGGGGAATGACGACCTGGTCGCGACGGCCTGGTCGGCCGCCGTCAAAGCCGGCTATGACTACGGCGTCCCGCACCCGGAGATACCGGAGCTGTACCTGTTGGGGGAGCTATCGCTTAACGTGGTCGCGTCCGACCGCGTGGAGATCGCCTGTACCTACAAGCGGTCGTCCGCGGAAGAAGACCCCGACTACGTCGGGATACGCGGGGATATCGTCTTAGTCCAGGAACAGACGCATAAGGACCGCGACGGCGTCGATCTCTTTACCAAGTACAAACGGGACGCGGCCAGCAACTTTAAGATACAGCTGGGCAGGGTCGACATATGGCAGCCGTGCCGGACGCTGGAATTCTCAAAGACCTTGACCGTCAGCCCGGTCCCTTACGCCGAAACCCTGGTCGGCCATACCAACGCCGCCGCGTTTCAAGGGATGGTCGCCCACCATTGGCTTTGCATGGGTTGCACCTTCAACTCGCCGGACACGGGCAAGACCTGGGAAACGGCCTTCAAGTTCGCCGGGCATTGGAACTCTTGGAAGTACATCATTTACTACTTACTCGACGGCGGGAAGACCCCGGGTAACTACAACGCGGATTACCAGTACGGCCAATGCGTCCGGACGATCGAAGTCTATGGCGACGCGGACTTCGCTTCCCTTGGCCTTCCCGACGTGAGCAGCTAACCTATGCCCCTTCCGCATTTCAAGCCGGGCTGGAATTCTCTGGCGTCGCTCAACGCCCTGGTCGACCAGGGCAACACCAACGCGGGCGCCCTGGCCGGCGTCCAGCGGTCGGGCCGCGAGGGGGCGCACCTGGAGCATGGTTTCTTCGCCGCGGTCGGCCTGGCCGGCGGGACCGACGGCGAGTACGCCTTCGCGGAGCAATACCGCAACGCTTCGGGGACGTGGGTTTCCGTAGTCGACGGCCGCGGCACGGCCGCCCAAGACGTAGCGGAGGAAGCGAACGCCCGGCCGGACGTGGCCGAAGACAGTCTGGTATGGATGTGGGAATTCACGGACGATGGCGGGACGATCCACTATCTATTCGCCGCACCGGCGGAAGCGGGCGGCGCGGGCGATCCGGGCTATCCGGGCGACTCGCTAATGATCCTATGCCGCGTGAATGTGTCCGCCAACGGGACGGTAACGCTGAACGTTTCCGACTGGCGGGACCGGGCGATCTGGATAAGCTATAGCATCGACGCCGGCGGCGATAATAGCTTTACCGCCCACGGCGTCCGTAGCGGAGCCGACTACATGGGTGTGGTGCAAGAGTTCCACGGCGGTGCCGAGGTTGACTACATTCTATGCACAGGGGAAGTCGGGGGCGGCTTCGGCGACTTCAAGATTAACGTCGACGGCGCTGACGAAACCTACCCGGGCAAGCTCAAGTTCACGTCCATGAATTATGCCGCGTCGCCCGACCCGTATACCGTTGTTGTATGGGGTCGGGCGAGCGGGGCTATTACTGTGCCGAGCCATCTGATTAACTGATTCGCTTTTCGGGCGTACACCGCCAAGCCTAAGCCGTCCTAGTGGGGTCTTATCCCTGTTTGCGTCCCGGCGATCGTCGCCGAGTCGGCCGCCGAGTGGGGCGGTATCCCTTTTCTCCTGGAGTAACCCGGCGACATGACCCCCCTAGAAGAAATCCGGAAGGCCCTGGAGGAAATCAAGGCCTGGATGATCGGCCACGCCGCCGATCACAAGCGCGTCGAGCGGGACGTAGAGGAAGTCCGGGACGACCTGTACGGCGTCAACGGCCGGCCCGCGATCAAGTCCAGACTCCAGGCCGTCGAGCAAGAGCAGGCGGCGTGTCGGGCGAAGCGGCCGCGTGGCCCGTGGGTACCCTTCGCCCTTGGCATTGCGGAAAAGGTCATAGCCGGCGGCCTGTTGGCCTACCTGGCCTGGCTTCTGTTTGTCTATAGGAACGTGCAATAGGAAAGGAATCGAGACCATGAGGCACAGACCCTACATCCTTACCGTTTTGACCCTGGCCGCCGTCCTGGCGGCCCTGGCGGTCCTGCCCGGCTGCACCGCCGCCGACCTGGACAAAGTCCGCGAGACCTTGACCCTTGGCCGGAAGGCCGCCGCCGAGTTCGACGCGGCCGCCGCCGAGTTGACGGCGACCAAGGCCGAGGCCGACGCGAAGATTGCGGTTATGCCGGACGGACCCGCCAAGCGGGGCGCCCTGGAGTTTTCCGCCAAGCTCGCCGGCTGGATCGCCGGCTATGAGCGCGGCCGCGACAAGGTCGCCGTCCGCGTCGCCGATCTGGAAGCCCGCCTGGCGACCGCCAAAGACGAGGTCGACGCCTTCGAGGCCGCCGGCAAGGCCGCCGCCCCCTTGGCCGGCCCGTATGGCCCG
>JAUWQU010000417.1 GCA_030610965.1 Phycisphaerae bacterium | reverse complement strand
GATGCCTGCCTTCTACCCGGCCGTGACGCTCAAGTACGCGGCGCTGCTTGCAGACATGGCCCGCGAGGCCGGCGCCCAGCCGGTGTTCTACCTGACCTGGGCCCGCAAGAACAAGCCACAGATGCAGAGGGGCCTGACCGGCACGTACATGAAGGCCGGCATCGCGAGCGAGGCGCTTGTCGCGCCGGTCGGCATCGCGTGGCAGAAAGCGCTGAAGGACACCCCCAATCTTTCGCTCCACGCCAAGGACGGCAGCCACCCGACGCCCAAGGGCACGTATCTGGCCGCATGCACGCTGTTCGCCACGATCCTCCGCCGCGACCCGTCGGGCCTGCCCGGCAGAATCGTCGTCGATGAGAAGACCAAAAAGGGCACGCTCAGGTACACGCTCTGCAACCTTAAGTCTGCCGAGGTCAAGCCGCTCCAGGCGGTCGCGTGGAAGATCGTCGAGGAGCTTCATTCGTACAAGCCCGTAACCCGCGACCCGACGACCCAGCCGAGCAAGGCTGACAAGAAGTGACTGGACAGCCCCGATGACCACAGCCGCCCGTGATGTAACCATTGTCCGCGAACTCGCGGCCCGCTATGCCCAAATCGCCGCCGACGGCGTGCAGCACGAGCGCCGCGAGCGTTGGCGAGCCCTTAACAGCCTCGAGCCGGTGCGCCCGCCGATATACGTCCGCGGCGGCAACTGCTGGGACGAGGTGCCGGAGCTGAATGAGCGCCTTTGCGAGGATGACCTGCTCGCAGGCATCGAACGCCGCCTCCGCCGGCTACTGTACTGGGCAGGGCTAAACGACGACAGCGTATTCGAGCCGTGGCTGACGATCGGCGCCGTCCACCGCGCCCGCGGTTGGGGGCTCGAGCCGGACCACAGCCCCCCGGCCGAGCCGGGCGGGGCGTGGAAACACGACCCCCCTATCCGCGAGGAAGAGGACATTCGCAAGCTCGTCATGCCCCATCACGAGATCGACGAGGCCGTCACGGCCGAACGTGCGCAGCGCGCGGGCGACGCGGTCGGCGACATCCTGCCGATCCACGTCGATCGCGGCCCGGCCTGGCGGATGTGGTCGGGAGACCTGGCGACGATTCTCGGCCACATGCGCGGCATCGAAAACTTCATGATGGACATGATGGACCGGCCGCGGTGGCTTCGCGAGCTGATGGCCTTCTTCCGGGACGGCGTACTGGCCGCCCACCAGCAGGCCGAGGACGCCGGCGACTGGTCGCTGTGCGAGCACCAAAACCAGGCCATGACCTACAGCCGGGAGTTGGCCGACCCCGCGCCGCTCAGCTACGGCACCAAGCGATCGCAGCTCTGGGGTTACGCGGCCGCGCAGGAGTTCACGCTCGTCTCGCCGGCCATGCACGAGGAGTTCCTGCTGAACTACCAGCGGCCGATTCTCGATAAGTTCGGCCTGGTCGCTTACGGATGCTGCGAGGACCTTACGCGGAAGATCGACATGCTTCGGGCCCTGCCCAACCTGCGGCGGATAGCAGTCGCGCCGGTGGCCAACGTGCAAAAATGCGCCGAGCAGATCGGCGCCGACTACGTGATGAGCTATCGGCCGAACCCGGCCGAGATGGTCTGCTGCGGCTTCGACGCCGACCGCATCCGCCGCGTTGTCGGCCGGGACCTGGAAAGCTGCCGCGGCCAGTGTGTGGATATCACGCTCAAGGACGTCAACACCATCGAGCACCAGCCCCAGCGCCTCGCCGAATGGGTCCGCATCGTCCGCGAGGTCATCGACGAAGTGTGGTAGTCGATTCAAGGGAGCCCCCCGCCATGCCCAGGGAATCCGTCGCCCGCAAGACCCGGCGAGTCGCGAAGATAATCGATATCCTTCGCAAGGCCTATCCCCGCGCCAAGTGCCGGCTCGACTTTCAGAGCCCGCTCGAACTGCTCGTGGGGACCATCCTGGCTGCCCAATGCACCGACGCCCGCGTGAACATCGTCACCAGGGACCTGTTCCGCAAGTACAAGTCAGCCGGCGACTACGCCCAGGCCGACCCCGAGCAGTTCCAGCAGGAGGTGCGCTCGACGGGATTCTTCCGCAACAAGGCCAAGAGCATCATCGGCGCGGCGGGAAGGATCGTCGATGATTTCGGCGGCAAGGTTCCGCGGACGATGGACGAGCTTCTCACGTTGCCCGGCGTGGCTCGCAAGACCGCCAACGTGGTGCTCTCCAACGCTTTCGGCGTCGACGCGGGGATAGTCGTGGACACGCACGTCATCCGCGTCTCGATGCGGCTGCGGATTACGACCGCCAAGAAGCCTCAGCCGGAAAAGATCGAGCGGGACCTGATGAAGCTCGTCCCGCGCGAGCGATGGGGGATGTTCTCGCACTGGGTGCTCTTCCACGGCCGGGCCGTGTGCAAGGCCCGCAAACCCGACTGCGACAACTGCCCTCTGGCGAAGCTATGCCCGTCGGCGGGGAAGGCGTAACCGGCCGCGGCTTCGCCCGCTGCCGAATGCTCAATGCCCAACTGCAAGAGGGCCATCGACACCTTTGCTAAGCCCCGAGATTGTGATAATATCATCGGAAATGCCCACGGCGGTCGTGGGTCGAAATCCATCTGGGAAATCCCGGATCAATGGTTGGGTAAGCGAACAGTGAGAGTACCGCAATTCAGAGTCGCGATGTACACGGCACTCGTTCTCGCCTTCGTATGCATGCGCTCCCCGTTCGGCTGGGGTTGGACACATGTGCCGTTGCCCGAGGTCAACATGCTTGTCAGCTTGTGCTTCTTCGTAGCGGTCATAGCCGCCGGATTCCGCGTGGTCCAATCCTGGTGGCGCGTGCCCGTTCCCCATTTCCTGCGGTGGTCCATGCGCCTCCTGAGTACAGTCCTTCTCATCGGTGTCGCGTTGATCGCCGCCAGATCGCTGCTGTTGCAGCAGACAAGCGCGCATAACCAGTCCTTTCAACACATGGAAGCCGTCTTGGTTGCACTCGTCATTCTGGCAGGCTTCGCGCTGCTCTATTGGCTTTCGGGAAGAATACTGAAGCGTGAGACGCCCAACAAGCGGATGCACCCTTGAGCATTCAGCATTCAGCATTTACGGGCGAAGCCCGCCCCCTCACACCACCGAGCGGTTTTCATCCTCGTGGGCGTCGTGCTCGGCTTGGGTGCGGTCTTCGTCCTGGCGGTTGTGGTTGATGCCGAGCTTCTTGGCATACAAGCGGTAGATGTCTTGCGGGGCCAGGCCGAGCAATTGGCAGATGCTGATCCAGAAGAACAGCATGTCCGTGGCTTCGACGCGGGCGTTCTGGATGTCCCGCAGTTCGTACTGCCGGCCTTCGCGCGCCTCGCGGTACCAATGCTTCCAGCTAAGGCAGTCCTGGAGTTCGTGGCATTCGCTGGTCAGCGCGTCGAGGTAGTTCTTCAGCGCCCGGCCGACCTGGCAGCGCAGCTCGCCGGTATCGGGCAATCGGCCTTCGCGCTCGGCGGCGGCGAGGGCCTGGCCGATCGCGGCCGTGTCGAAGCCGGCCCGGCTGTTGAGTTCGGCCTGTAGCGGCCAGATGTCCTCTAGCGAATCGATTCGCGGTTCTTCCATCGACAGCCTCCTTGCCGGCCCCGGCGGCTGATTGTGCGGGGCATTTGCGGAGATTGTAAGGCCGGCGGCGTCTTCGGGCAAGGCCGCCAGGAAAGAGCGCAAGCGATTCCGGCGGTCGAAAGACTTCGCCCGGACTTGTTTTTCGCGACGGGCACCTGTAACTTACACTTATCATAAGGCCCTGCGCGGGTGCGCATCGTTTCTGGTCGGGTTTTGTCTGACAAACTCCTGGGAGAGCAATGGTGCCCCTACTGGCGGAAGCTACGGATTACATGGCGATCTGGCAACTGCCCATCCTGCTGGTGCTGGGCGGCGTTTGGATTTTCTTGGGAGGCTACCTGTTACGCCGGAGCTTGGGGGGCCACGTCGGGCGCCGCGAGTCGGCACTCAACCGGTGCCTGCTGATTTCATTCCTGGCCGGCCTGGGCGGGGCCTTCAGCGGAGGCGTGGCCATCGTGCTGGCATGGCAGGTGGCCACGAGTCTCAAGATCCAAACGATCTGGCTGGCGCCGCCGGCAGCGGCGGTGGCCTTCTGCCTGGTGAGCTTCCTGACGGTCTTTGCGTCGTTCAAACTGTCCGTCGGGGGCCTCGGCAAGGTTTGGCTCAAGTCGTTCGGCCCGCCGCTGGTCATGATGGTGATCGTCGCGATCCCGACGATGTGGGTTGCCGAGACGAACCGCCAGAACGAGCTGGCACGGATGAAGAGCTCCCACTGCCTCAAGTCTATCTACGAGGGGATCGACCAACGTTACCAAGTCGCCCGCTCGCCGGCCACGCTGACGGAGCTTGTGGAAAGCAACGTCATTGAGTCTCAGTACCTTCAGGCACACAAGCACCGTTCGCGCAAGGTGGGGTTTTTCTACCACCCCGGCACGAGGGTGCCCAAGGAAGAGCCCAGCAAGCAACTCATGATCTGCGACTGGGTAGATAACCTGGACGGGAAGAACCGCACCGTGGTATACGCCAACGGCACGATTGAAGTGCTCGGCGAGGCCCAATTCCAGAAGGTCCTCAGCCTGGCGGAAAACAAGGCGTTCGCCGCGGCCCTGAAAGAAGCCGAAGCGAAGCTGTAGGCTGACAAGTCGCGGTGACAACATGTGTTGTGTGTCGGTCAGCCCGCGATCCATGACCGTCGCAACGGAGTCTATCGCCCTACCATGT
>JAUWQU010000097.1 GCA_030610965.1 Phycisphaerae bacterium | reverse complement strand
CGGTTCTTGATGGGGTCTTGCGCGCGATTGGTGGGGCGAAGATGGGATTTGGAGGCGTATTGGTGGGGGCAAGAGGGGGTTTTGGGGCCTGGGGAAGTGGGTTTGGAGTGGTTTTGGGGTGGTATTGGTGATCGTTTGGGGGCCGCGCGGCGCGTTTGGGGGCCTTGGGTGGTAGTCATAAGATGCTTTCGGAGTGATTTTTGCGCTCATTTGGAGGGTGTTTGGGCCTTGCGCGGGGTGTTGCCGGGTAGAAAACGAGGCTGGCCGGGCGTTTCTTGGGAGTTTTTGCCGTTTCTTGAGTTCTTGCAAAAAGGGCCGTTTCTCGTCACGGTTTTGCCCACGAACCTGGCCGACAATCCTCTCCGGGCGGGCACGAGGTGCGGTCGGCGGCGATGGCGATTTGGCTTGGGGGCACTCGTCCATGGATGACTACCGCCGAGTTCCTGTCGGCAGCGCGGATCGGGAAATTGGAAGGCGGTGAGTAGAACAGGATAGCGCGATCGCTGGAGAGATGGCTTGTCGCTATCGAGCGAAGATTCGCACTCGGCGGCGTCAGCTCTTTGCTTTCCTGGTCTACTTTTTACGGCTGTCGTGCTCTATAAAAAAGCCCGCCGAGGCGGGCCTTTTTCAATGGGCAGGGGGGGAGTTGAACCCCCGACACCGCAATTTTCAGTCGCGTGCTCTACCAACTGAGCTACCTACCCGTGTCGGGCTGCCCCGGAGGGCAATGCCTTACTTTATCAGACGCGTTTTGGCTGTCAAGCCCGCCGCGGCCAAAAAGGCCTCCAAAAAAGCCCAGCCAAGGCCGAACTTAGCCTCCCGTCCTCTTGAATTTCGTGCGAATACGTATGTTCTTGTCGTTAAACCACGCAATCATCGTGCGTTCGTAACGCTGCATGTTCAGGAACCTCGCCACCACCAGCCGCCAGTAGTCCTCGTATTCCTGCTTAAACACCGGCTGGTAGTCGTTCCGCTCGATCACCAGCACCTCCGCCTTGGCGGGTACGGGCACCACGCCGACGGCGTTGGTCTGCGAAGCGGCGTTGGCGTCCAGGTCCTCGGGCATAAGCTCGAACGCCTGCGGAATGAAGTATGCGACAAGTGCCGCCGTGTCGAGTTCGTCGAGCCCGGGCACCGCCGACCATCCCATGTTCATACTGCGGCGTGCGAACAGGCCGGTGGTGAAGACATCGAGCTTCTCGTTTTCGGCGATGGTGGCCAGGCTGATTATCTTGGCCGCGTCGCGAATGTTCTCGGCTTTCTTGGCGGCCAGGTTCATGGCGGCGGCCAGTTTGAGGTCGCTTGTGACCTTCCGGCGGATTTCCGGCGTCATCGTCTGGGGCACGTGGGCGGGCGCGATGTTGACCAGGCGCCACAGCAACTGGCCGGAACTGTCGCCCAGCATGTACATCCGCGGGCCCTGGCCACCCAGCTCAACCATCGCGGTCTCGCGAGGATTGGTACTGAGCCCCTTGACTGAGAACACGGTCTGGGCAAGACTCTCGCCCTGGCCCGATGGGTTGGCCACGCAGGAGTCGAGAACCCGGTCCTCGCCGAACTGCTCGCGAGTCCACAGTTCGGTTTCGGCAACCGTGACCGGGAAGAAGTCGATGCCCTGCCCGGACGTTTTGACGCTGAAGATCACGTTGGAAAAACCAACGCACGTGGCCCATTCCAGCCGCGGGAACTTGACCTGGCGGCAGATATCATCCAGCGCGCCACGCACGGTCATGTCCCCGGTAAGCGTGACCTTGACCGAAGGCAGCAGCGTCTGGGCGCCGTGCGTGCCCCACGGAAAGCAGATGGCCGAGATGTCGGCCGCGCGGGTGAGCCGCTCGATGGCCTGGTCGAGGGGGAGGTTCGCGATTTTCAGGCCCGTCAGCGGCTTTGCCAACACGGCGTCGGCCGGGCCGGCAAGCTCATCGACAATCTTGCTGTAGGCCATGTTGGGGGCCGTGCCGACGGCCAGGTCCCGCGTGAGGTCCTTCCGCACCAGGCCGACAAGTTCGTCCAGGCGGGCGCTGACGGTCTGCTCTCGCAGGCGCTCGATGACCTGCTGCTTGGCCTCGGGGAAGGAAAGCGGAACCCGCTTGGTGGGCACCGGCGCGTTGGCGTCGGCTGGGGCGGTCTCCGGATTAACGGGCACTTCCTTGTAGAACTCGTCCTTGTTGCGGTTGTAGTAGTCGACCAGCGTGTCGAACGACGGCTCGGTGACCCGGCTGACGACCTCGCCGCGAGCCAGCAGGTACTGCACTTGCGCCCTGCCCGGCTGGCGGTAACCGAAGCCCATGTCCAGCGGCTGAGGCGACTGGCCCGGATAGACCGGTCGATAGGTCTTGAATTGCTTCTGGACGTCGTCTGGCTTGGGGTCGGGCGTGTCCTTGACGAAGTCCTTGGCCATGATCCTCACAACGCGCAGGTCGATCTGTTCCTTCACGTCGCGGCAGGTCACCTGGAGTTCGGTCTCCGAAGGCGGGCAGTTCACCGTGGCATTGTTGTAGGCCTTGTAGATCATCAGCCAGTTTGCCACGGCCCGGCGAATCCCCTGCTCGGTCCAGCCCCGGCTGCTGCGCAGGGATGAAGCCACGCTTTTGTATGTGCTCTCGTCGGCGAAGCCCAGGGCGCGGAAAAACCCGTCCACTTCCTCCGTCGCGACAATCTCGCCAGAGGCCTGGGCCTCCTTGAGCAGAAGCACGAAAGGCGTTTCCGGGCCGCCCGCCGCGCTTCTGACCAACATGAACGCCATCTCCATGGGCCATTGCTGGGCGCGGTACTGGTTGGTGCCGAAACCAAGCGCCTCGAGGATTTCGACGTCCGCCCTGGCCATCAAAAACTCGCCGCGCGTTATCGGCCCAAGACGAGTGTCCGCCAACTCATCCTTGAGCGGATTTCTCTCCAACAACATGTTGACGCCGTACCCGCCGACCATAAAGCTCACCATCAGCACAACCATGATGATGATGACCATCTTCTGACGACGACGGAAGAAACCCAGTGCCATGGGATCTCCTATTCTCTAAGTGCTGTGTTTTCTGACCGCGTCCCTGGCCCTTGCCCGGGCCGGGAAACGGACAAGTATAAGTAATGCGACAGTTATTGCAACGGAAGTTCCGCCGATCCTTGGCCCAGCGTCCGCGCCGCCGCTTACCTCCTGTTCGGCACAATCAGAGCCGATATTGAACCCCCCTGCTCAAGACCGAAGCGAAACGCCCCGCCGCGCCAAGGGGCAACCGACGCCGGGCAAACGGCCGTGCGAAGCCTAACAGTCTGATAGATAGACCGTTACGCTGGCATCCGCACGTTGTATCACCCCTTTACGACCCCCATCGGACGCAGCCGGGCCACCTTGCGGGCCAGGCCGGCGGCCTCTGCGATTTCGACCACGGCGTCTACGTCCTTGTAGGCGTCGGGCTGTTCCTCGGCCAGTCCGTTTCGGCCGCGGGCCTTGGCGATGATGCCCCGCTCGGCCAGTTCCTTGTCTATGTGCCTGCCCCTGGCGGCCGCGATGGCCTGGGTACGGCTCATCACGCGCCCCGCGCCGTGACAGCAAGAGCCAAACGACTCGTCCATGGCCCGGTCTGTCCCCACCAGCACCCAGCTTGCCGTGCCCATGTCGCCGGGAATAAGCACCGGCTGGCCCGTCGAACTGTAGCGCTGGGGCAGTTCCTCATGCCCTGCCGCAAATGCGCGAGTCGCGCCCTTGCGGTGGACGCAGAGCCGCATCGGCTTGCCGTCGATGACGTGGGTCTCGACCTTGGCGATGTTGTGGGCCACGTCGTAGACCTGGCGGATCCCGAGAGCCTCGGACGACTGGCCGAAAAACCGCGACAGCGACTTGCGGACCTGTTCGGCCAGGAGTTGGCGGTTGGCCCAGGCGAAATTCGCGGCCGACCGCATGGCGGCGAGGTATCGCTGGGCCTCGGGGGACTCGAACGGGGCGCAGACCAGTTGGCGGTCCGGCAGTTCGATGCCGTATTTCGACGGGCAGTTGCGAAGCTGCTTGAGGTAGTCGGCGCAGACCTGGTAGCCCAGCCCGCGCGAGCCGCTGTGGATCATCACCGTCGCCATGCCCTCGGCCAGGCCGAACGCGGCGGCCGCTTCGGCGTCGTAGACCCGCTCGACGTACTGGACCTCGACGAAGTGGTTGCCTCCCCCGAGCGTGCCGCACTGGTCGTTTCCGCGTCGCACGGCCTGGTCGGAGACCATGTCCGGGTCTGCCCCCGGCAGGCACCCGCCGGACTCGGTGACGTCGGCGTCGTCGGGGCTGGAAAGGCCCTGCCGCACGAGCCAGGCGCAGCCTTCGGACATTATGTGCCGGACGGCCTTGGCGTCGAACTTATAAGGCCCGCCGACACCGACGCCGCATGGCACGTCGCGGAATATCCAGGCCGCGAGCTCCTTTAGCCGCTTGCCGACGTCCGCTCGCGACAGGTCCGTCCGAAGCAGCCGAACGCCGCAGTTTATGTCGTAGCCGACACCCCCGGGCGAGACGACCCCGCCGGCGGAGATGTCCGTGGCCGCCACCCCGCCGATGCAGAAACCGTAGCCCCAGTGGATGTCCGGCATGGCCAAAGACGCCCGGACGATGCCCGGCAAGGTCGCCACGTTGGCCACCTGCTCGAGGGCCCCGCCGCCGATAACGTCGCCGATCATCGCCAAGCTGGAATACACCAGCCCGTCAACGCGCATGTCGGGCCGGCTGTCCCTGGGAATCCGCCAGCGATTCTCGTCTAGCTGTTCGAGCGTTACGTTCGAGCCCTTTGGCATACCACACCGCCTTTCGGCAAGCTTTCGGCAAGCTTTCGGCAAGGTCATAGGTCCAGAATCACCCGTCCGACCCACCTGCCGCCTTCGGGAGCGACCTTGAGCTGGTGATACGTGACGGCCTTGACTTCCGTCCTGATCTCGTGGCGGGACGGGTCGTACGTCTCGCCGGCAAGCTCGGCAGTCAGGGCGATTTCGTTCTCGCCCCGGTTCTGGACGGTCACTCTCGCCTCGGCCGGCAGAAAGTGGTCCACGGCGAAGATGTAGAGGAGCCTGGACAGGAAGTCCACCGCCAGGGCCTCGATGTCCTGGGCCTCGACTCGGAGCGTGCGCACTGCGGCTGGGCGAACCCGGGAGCGGTCGCAGATGACGTCGGTCAATCCCCCGGCCAGCGCGGCCAGGAGTTCAGCCGGACTGTCGCCCCAGGCCGAGAGCCCCATGTCGGCGGTGTGATCGAATGTCTCGCAGTGTCCTGCCATCGCTGCCTCATCTGACATGATACCCGGCGGGTCCGGCGGGTGCGATGCCCGATGCGGGCAATCCAGTGGCGCCAACGTGCTTGCGCGGGCGAACGGCCCTTGCATGACGGCTTCGGATACACTAGCTTCCGTTGGCTGTCAGTCGTGAAAGGACCGTCATGCCCGTCCTGTTGAAAGTTTTGTCATACGTGATATTGCCGCTGGCCTGGGGCCTTGCGGTGGAGTTCGCATTCGAGCGGCTGCGCCGCCACCGCACTCGGCGCAAGGCCAGGCGAGCCGGGGAGTGCGCGCGGTGATGGCCTGGTTCGAAACCGGCGTGGTCGGGTATCTGGACGGGCCGATGCTGCTTGCGGGTCTTGCCGGGCTCGGCCTTGTCGTCGGCGTGCTGACGGGCCTGTTCGGCGTAGGAGGGGCATTCATGGCAACGCCTCTGCTGAACGTGCTCTTTGGAATACCCTACCCGCATGCCGTCGCCAGCAGCCTGAGCTTTACGATCGGCACGAGCGCTTCCGGTGTCAGGCGACACCTGCGGCTGGGCAATTTCGAGCTGCGAAGCATGATGATGCTCGCAGCCGGGGCCATGGGGGGCGCGCTTCTGGGAGCCGAGGCCAACTTTCTTCTGAGCGGCGCGCTGGGCAAGAACGCCTTCACGCTTACGATGCACGGGCTCTTCGCCATCCTCCTGGTGGCAGCGGCACTGCTGATAGCCTGGCCGAGCCCCTCGACTACCGGGCGAAAAAGCCTGCTCCAACGTCTGCCGATCGGACCGCGCATCGACCTGCCGGGGGCGAACCTGCCTGGCGTATCCGTGCCCGGAGCAGTGGTGACCGGAATGCTTCTAGGCTTCACCAGCGGGATGATGGGCATCGGCGGCGGGGTCTTGATGGTTCCCCTGCTGGTGACGGTGTTGGGCTTGTCTGCCCACAAGGCTGTGGGCACGAGCCTCGGAGTGATCGTTATCAGCTCCATAACGGGTACGATATCCTACGCCCTCAAGGGCGACGTCACCCTGTGGATCGTCATGCCGTTGCTGGTAGGCAGCACGATCGGAATCCAGATAGGCGCGGCCATCTGCAATCGGCTTCATCAAAAGCGACTCAAGCAGTACTTCGCGGTCGTCCTGTTCGTCACGGCCGTGGTCGTGGCCTCGGACTTCGTGCGCACGCTACTGGCAGGTTGACGCTCAAACGCGAAACACAAATGGCAAAGCGCAAGGGAAAAGGTAAGGCAGGCCGGCGGATAAAGGACTGGAACGAGCGGTTGCAGGCGGGCGAGAGCCCCGACGACATCGCCCACCGCGGGCAAAAGCCCGGCACCCGGGCCGTCAAGCTGCCGCCTGCCCGGCTCGAAGCGCCCGAGGAAAACCTCGATAACCTGACCAAGATCGAGGGCCTCGTCGTCGGCGTCTACCGTCGAGGCGTCAGCGTGCTGCTCGAAGGGCAGGTCTGCTACTGCGCCGTGGCCAAGACATTCCGCGCCTCGCCGCAAGCCAGCGCCCTGGCCGTCGGAGACATCGTCACCGTCGCCGTCGCCACGGACCTAAGTGCCCCGGCCCGGCCGGACATCGACAAGGAACGCATGGACGGCTTCATCCTGACGCGCCGGCTGCGGCAGACCGCCCTGTCGCGGCCAAAGCCGATGTCCACCAAGAGGATCGACCAGTACCAGACCGAAATCTTCGAGCAGGTCATCGCCGCAAACATGGACCAGATCCTGGTAGTCGCATCGATGGTCCAACCCAAGTTCCGGCGAAGGCTCATCGACCGCTACCTCATCGTGGCCGAGCGAGGCGGACTGGCGCCGCTGCTGGTCGTCAACAAGATCGACCTGCGCCGCCCGCCGGGTGACCTCCTTGCCGACATGCGGGATATGGGCCTCGACGTGCTGTGCTGCTCGGCCGAGACGGGCGAGGGGATCGACGCGCTTCGCGTCCGCCTTGCCGGCAAGCGAAGCGTGCTGGGCGGAGCGTCGGGAGTCGGCAAGAGCACGCTGGTCAACGCGCTGATCCCCGAGGCCGAGGCCGTTACGCGTACGGTTCGGCCCAAGGACCTGCGGGGCCGGCACACGACCGCTGCCGCGGCGGTGTACTACCTGCCAGACCCAACCGGGATGGGCCTTGCCGTGCCATCCGCCGCGCTGGTGGCAGCGCATGGGTGGTCGGCTGAGAAACCTGAGCAGCAACCAGGCGACGAATCCACTTCGCGGGCGGCAGACCCGGACGAGCAGGCTCCCCTGCCGTTCGACATCCCCCCCGGCGGCATGCTCGTGGACACGCCGGGCATCAGAGAGTTGGGCTTCACCATAGACCTTGCCGAGCTTGCGTGGTACTTCCCCGAGTTCGACGCTTTCGTCCACCAGTGCCACTTCAGCAACTGCACGCACACGCACGAGCCAGACTGCGCTGTAATCGCCGCCGTCGAGCGCGGCGAAGTTCCCGCCCGCCGCTTCGAGAGTTACCTCATAATCCGCGAATCGCTCGAAGAGCGCCACGGCTGAGCCGCTCGCTTCAGATCCGATCTATCTTCGCCGCCAGGATGAAGTCGTTTACGCTGAGCCCGTTGACCTTGTGAGTCCAGAGCTCCACCCTCACCTTGCCGTAAGCCAAATGGATGTCCGGGTGGTGCTGCGCCAGCTCAGCCAACTCGCCGACACGGTTCACGAACTCCAGTGCGGACTTGAAATCCGCAAACGTGAAGGTCCGCTCGATGCGACTTGCCTCGATCACGGACCACTTCGGGACCTCGGCCACGTATCGCTCCAGGTCCGAGCCGCTCAGCCTCTCTGCCGAGCCAGTGCATGCTTGGCATGCCATGTTCGCCAGTTGAATTGCCTCAGGTGGCATGGTTCTAATCCTTGTTCCTGGTCTCTGAACCATTCTAGGCGACCATCGGCACTCGTCAGTCATTCGGCGGGTTATTCCCCAGCCGCCGCCTTTCCCGGCGGCGAAAGCGGCAGCTTAATCCACGCCAGGCCAACGTCCCGCTTCATGTGGCTGGTGCTATCGCCACCTGGAGCGTCATAGAACAGTGCAAGCCGCCCGCCCACCTGCACCACGGACGGCAGGCCGATGCACTTCTTCGACCATTTGCAGTTCTGCCCGTCCAGCACCACCGCCTTGTCGCCGGGGTTCCACTTGTTGAGGTCCTTGGTCCAGTACACCCACACCGCGTCGGTATATTCATGCCGGTCGATGCCTATATGGTTGGTGAACAGGAACCACGTCTGGTTGCTCTTCTCGTAATACAGCGAGGAATTCTCGACCTGCTCCTCGATGGGCACGACGGGCTTTGGGTCCACGGTCCACGGCCCGTCGAGGTCCTTTGTGCGAGCGATGCCGAGCGTACGCTGAATGCACCGATTGCCGGGCTTCCTGCAAGTGGAACTGAAGAACTGAAGGTATTCGTCGCCGTTGCGGACAACTTGCCCCGGACTGGCCGTCAGCAAATAGTATGTCCCCGGCTTGGGCCGGAACGGGACCACCTTGGCCTGCTTGACCCATGGCCCGGTCGGAGCCTGGCTCCTGGCCTTCATCGTGAGATATGGCAATGAAGGCACGCGGTCCGGCGCCCGGCTAGCGTTCGGCGTGCCCAGGTAGAACATGTGCCACTGGTTGCCGTCGAAGTACGTCACCCCGTATGACGCCGAGGCCGAATCGTCCTCGCCAGGCTTGCCAAAGTCCAGCACCGGCCCCTTCTTCTGGCACGTCGTCAGGTCCTTGCTGACCGCCAGCGAGCAGAGCCAGCCTTTCGGCCCG
>JAUWQU010000536.1 GCA_030610965.1 Phycisphaerae bacterium | reverse complement strand
TGCATCGCGGCGCGGAAGGCCCTCGGGGCCGAGACGATAGCCGGCATCGAGCGGCTGCTGCGGCGGGGCATTCGCGAGTCGTTCGACCACCCGGACGCTGCGGCCGAGTACGTGAGAAAGTACGCCCAGGAAATGGACCCGGATGTTCTGGCCAAACACATCCGCACGTTCGTCAACGATTACAGTTTGGACATCGGCGAGCAAGGTCGGCGGGCCGTGGACAAGCTTCGCGAGCTTGCTCGTGGGGCGGGGATCATCGCATGATCGCATTTCTCGTTGCCACGAAGATGGAGGCGGGGCCGTTGGCGGCGCGGCTGGGCGCATGCAGGGTGGCGGGCGCGGCGGTGCCGACGTGGCGTTTCGCGCCGGCCGGGGGGCGGCAGGGGGGTGTAATAGTGGTCTGCGGGATGGGGAAAGATGCGGCCGGGCGCGGCGCAGAGCACTTAATAGATGTCTGGCGCGCTGAAATGGTGGTCAACTTAGGCATTTGCGGGTGGTTGAAGGGCGCTGAAGAGGGGTTGAAAGATGCTCCGGAGGGGTTGAAAGAGGAACGAAAGCGGTCCGGAGACGTCTGTAAAGCCATGTTTGTAGGGGATTTGGTGCGCATATCGAGCGTTATAGACGGCGATGCGGTGCTGGCCGGGCGGTCGGCCGCGCACGTTCCGTGCAGTTTGGAGGCGTGGCCGGACCTGCCGGAACGCCGGCTGGTGAGCGTAGACGAGCCGGTATTCGAAGACGACCGGCGCGCAAAGCTCGCATCGCATGCGGATGTGGTGGATATGGAGGGCTATTGCATAGCCGAAGTGTGCCGCCGGCGCGGCGCGGGGCTCTTGATGCTGAAGGGCGTAACCGACCTGGCCAACCACACCGGCAAGCAGGACATCCTTCGCAACATCGAGGAGGTATCGACGCGCCTCGCGGACGCCGTCGCCAACGGCCTGGCCGGGCTGGGGGACGATCGCGCCGCCCAACCCACGGTGGGCAAGGTGATGAGCTTCGCCAAGATCGAGCACAGCCTGTTCAGCCTGCCGCTTCTGCTGGCCGGCGCGAAGCTCGGCGCCGAGGCCAGGCACGGCTCGAGCGACGCCTGGCCTTCGCTTGGCGTGCTGGGGCTAATCGCACTTGCGGGCGTCGGCGCGCGGACCATGGGTATGGCCATGAACCGCGTCTTCGACCGCAAACTCGACGCGCTGAATCCGCGAACCGCCTCGCGCGAACTGCCGAGCGGGCGAATGAGCCTTGCTGCCGGCCTGGCCGTGGCGGCCGCTGGGCTCGGGCTCTACCTGCTGGCCTGCTGGCTGTTGGGGCCGCCGTGTCTGGCGCTGGCGTTCGTCCCTGCCTTGCCGCTCGTGACGTACTCGCTGCTCAAACGCTTCACCAACCTCTGCCATTTCGGCATCGGCCTGTGCCTGGCCCTGGCGCCGCTGGGCGCGTACGTCGCGGCCTCGGGCACGGCCAGCCCAACCGAAAGCCTGCTGCTGCTGGCGCTGTTCACGTTCTGCTGGATGAGCGGGTTCGACATTGTCTATTCGCTTCAGGACCTCGCTTCCGATCGCCAGACCGGCGTGCGGAGCCTGCCGGTCAGCCTCGGTGCGGTGGGCGCGTCGATCGTCGCGGCCGGCATGCACGTGGTGGCGCTGGCGGCCCTGGCGATGCTATGGCTATCGACCGGCGGCGGTTGGCTTGGAGGCGCGGCTTTCGCCGTCGCGGCCGGAGCCTTCGTGCTCGGTAACATGCCGTCGATCCCAGCGGCGAGGCGGTTTTTTCCGATATCCGCCGTCGCATCATTCGCCGGATCTGCCGTACCATTGCTTGGAGGAATGGGATGAGGGAGAAGGTAATAGGTAGTAGGTAATAGGTAATAGTGACATCGGAAGCCCAGGGATAGCAATCCCTGGGAACGGAAACAGGGCCTATTCATGCTTCAGGGCGAGCCCGAGGCTCACGTGCGACAGATATGAAAAACAAAACCATGACTCCTGGAGACAGGCTCGTACTCGCCGTGACGGGCGCGACCGGCGTACGCGCGGCCGGTCTGCTGATGGACCGCTCGCCCTGGCCCGTCACGCTCGTCGCGAGCAAATGGGGACAGGAAGTCTGCGCTCGCGAGCGCGTTTCATTCGAGGGCCTCACCGAGCGTGCGGCCGAGGTGCTCGACAACGCCGATCTCGCGGCCGGGATATCCTCCGGCTCGGTCGCCACGGTTGGGATGGTCGTCCTGCCGTGCTCGGCGGACACGATGGCCAAGATCGCCGCCGGCCTGGGCGATTCGCTGATAACTCGCGCCGCGCACTGCCATCTCAAGGAGGGCCGCAGGCTCGTGCTTTGCGTTCGCGAGTCGCCTTGGACGCTGATCGACATCCAGAACGCCGCCCGCGCCGCCGCGGCCGGGGCGGTGGTCATGCCCATAAGCCCGCCGTTTTACATGTTCGCCGAGCGCGACCCAGCCGAGGTGACCATGGCCGAGTTGCTCGGGGCATACGTCGATCGCGTCCTGGCCGTGCTGGGCCATCCGCCGGCGCGAACCTGGGAGCCGGGCAAGTGAGCTTCCTCGACCTGAGATCGTTTCTCGATCACCTGGAGGCCAAGGGCGACCTCGCGCGGGTCCGCGCCGAGGTAGACCCCGACCAGGATGTGACCATCATCCAGCACCGAGTCCTCGAAGCCGGCGGCCCGGCCCTGCTGTTCGAGCGAGTCAAGGGCTCGCCGTATCGGCTGGTCAGCAATCTCTTCGGCACGCCCGCTCGCGTCGCGGCTGCGTTTGGCCGGGAGCCGGGCGAGATCGGCCAAAGCCTCGTCGACCTCGCCGAACGCCTGATGCCGCCGACTCCCTCGGCACTGTGGGCGTCGCGAAGGCAGATCCTGCGCGTGCTTCGCGCCCGGCTGCGGAACGTCCGCTCCGGGGCCGTCATGGAGACGTGCTTCGAGCCGCCGGGCCTCGACCGCCTGCCGTGCCTGACGTGCTGGCCGCTCGATGGCGGGCCGTTCTTCACGCTGCCGCTGGTGCATACGTGCGACCCGCGAACCGGTGCGGGCAACCTGGGCATCTACCGCCTGCAGCGTTTTGACGCCGCCAGCACGGGCATGCACTGGCAGATAGAAAAGGGCGGCGGGGCTCACTTCCGCATGTCATGCGAGATGAACCAGCCGCTGCCGATCAGCGTAACGCTCGGCGGCCCGCCGGCATTGACGCTGGCAGCCATCGCGCCGCTGCCGGAGGGTATCGACGAGCGACTGCTGGCGGCGCTGATACTCGGCAGGCCCTTGGACGTCGTGTGGCGACGGGCCACTGGCCATCGCATCGCGGCCGCGGCGGAATTCGTGCTCGAAGGCTCCGTCAAACCCGGCGACGTCCGCAAGGAAGGGCCATTCGGCGACCACCTCGGGCATTACTCGCACAGCGCCGAGTTCCCGGTTTTCCGCGTCGATCGCATGCTCGCCCGGCGAGACGCGATCTTTCCCGCTACGGTCGTCGGCAAGCCGCCGCAGGAGGATTACTACATCGGCGAGGCATTGCAGGAACTCACGCTGCCGCTGCTGCGGTTCACCCAGCCGGGCCTCAGCGACCTGTGGGCGTATCCGGAGACGGGTTTCCACCCGCTGGCGGTCGCGGCCGTGCGGCAGCGATATGCCCGCGAGTCCCTCAAGCACGCCTTCGCCTTGCTTGGCGCGGGCCAACTTTCGCTAACCAAGGTCCTGATCGTCGTCGATCACGACGTCAACGTGCGGAGCTTCGCAGACGTCAGCCGGGCCATGTGGGACCATCTAAGCGCCGCCGATGGCCTGCACCTGCTGGCGCCGACGGCTCAGGACACGCTGGACTTCACCGGCCCGACCATGA
>JAUWQU010000068.1 GCA_030610965.1 Phycisphaerae bacterium | reverse complement strand
CGGGCCGCCGCGCCGGCCCCTTGGGCCGCCACGCGCGTCGGGCTTGGGCGCAAGCGGCTCCTCGCCAAACTTGCCTCGGTAAATCCATACCTTCACGCCAATCGTGCCGTAAGTGGTAACACACGGCGTGAAGCCGTAGTCCACGTCGGCGTCAAGCGTGTGAAGAGGAATCGAGCCGGTAAGCTGGGTCTCGGTGCGGCTCATCTCCGCCCCGCCGAGCCGGCCGGAAACCGTTATCTTCACGCCGCGGGCGCCCGCCTGCATCGTAGTCTGCAGCCGCATCTTCATCGCGCGACGGAAGCTGGTGCGCCGCTTGAGTTGCTCGGCGATGCCCTCGGCCACCAACTGGGCGTCGAGGTCGGGCCTCTTGATTTCGATGATGTTTATGCTGACCCGCCGGTTGGTCAGATTCTCGAGGAAGCCGCGGAGCTTGTCGACTTCCGCGCCCTTCGGGCCGATGACCAGGCCCGGTCGGGCGGTCTTCAGGAACACCTTGACCTCTTCGCGGGTCCGCTCGATCTGGATCTCGCTGACCGCCGCGTAAGGGGGCTGGCGATTGAGCTTGCCGTCGAGGAATCTGCGGATCTTGGCGTCCTCGACGAGGAACTCGCCGAAGTTGCTCTTCGGAGCGAACCACCGGCTCTTCCAGCCAAGTGTGATTCCCGTCCTAAACCCGATTGGCGATACTTTTTGACCCATACCTGCCTCGCTGCTGTGCTTTCCTGACTGGCTACTCGGCTTCCTGCTCGACCACGACGGTTATGTGACTTGTCCGCTTCATGATCGGGTTGGCCCTGCCGCGATCCTTGGGCTGCCATCGCTTGATGGTGGGGCCCTCGTCCACGAAAGCCTTGTCGACGATGAGGCTCTCGACGTTGGCCTCGGCTTCGTTGGCGTTGGCGATCGCGCTGGTCAGGACCTTCGAGACCATGACCGCCGCCCGATTCGGCGTGAACTTCAGGATGTTAAGCGCGTCCTGAACGTCCCTGCCGCGAATCAAATCCGCAATCAACCGCACCTTACGGGCGCTGATGCGGGCGTATTTGTGTTTTGCATTCCAAGCCATCGCCTGCTCCATTGTCCTTCGCAAAAGCCCGGCGGACCCTTACTTGCCTCTTCGGCCACCACTGTGACCGCGAAACATTCGCGTGGGGCTGAACTCGCCCAGCTTGTGCCCGACCATGTCCTCGGTGACGAATACCTTGTGGAACATCTTGCCGTTATGCACCATGAAGCTGCACCCGATGAACTCCGGCACGATCGTGCATGCTCTCGCCCAGGTCTTAATGGGCTCTCTCCGGCCAAGCTGTTCGGCCAGTTGAATCTTCCTGTAGAGCTTTTCGTCTACGAACGGACCTTTTTTTGCGCTACGAGTCATTGCTTGCTCGCTCCTGCCTTACAGTGCCAGTTGTCGGCCGCGCTTATTCTTGCGGCGCCGCATGATAAGCTTATTGGATGCCTTGCGGCGAGCACGCGTCTTGCCGCCCTTGGACAGCTTGCCGGTCGGGCTGGTGGGGTGACGCCCGCCGCTGCGCCGGCCTTCGCCGCCGCCCATCGGGTGGGCGACCGGGTTCATCGCCGAGCCGCGAACCGTCGGCCTGACGCCCATGTGACGTTTTCGCCCGGCCTTGCCGACGCGAACGCCCTGGTGCAACAGGTTGCCTACCCGACCGATGGTGGCGCGGCACTTGGCGTTGACCATGCGGGTCTCGCCCGAGGGCAAAATCAGGTGGGCCTTCCCGCTGTCCTTTGCCGCCAGGCGGGCCGCCGCCCCGGCCGTGCGGACCATCTTGCCGCCCTGGCCAGGCATCATCTCGATGTTGTGAACTTCCATGCCCGCGGGAATCTTCGACAGCGGCATGCTGTTGCCCACCCGCGGCTCGACACCTTCGTCGCCGGAGTAAACCTTGGTGCCGACCTCCAGGCCCTGAGGCGCCAAGATGTACCGCTTTTCGCCGTCGGCGTACTGAACCAGCGCTATGTGGCACGTGCGGTTCGGATCGTACTCGATCGTCAGGACCTCGGCAGCCTGGCCGTCCTTGTTGCGCTTGAAGTCGATCAGACGATAGTGCCGCTTGTTGCCGCCGCCCTTGTGCCGGCAGGTGATCTTGCCGCTGAAGTTGCGCCCGCCGTGCTTCTTCAGCGGGCGGAGCAGCGACTTCTCCGGTTTCTTCGCGGTGACTTCCTCGTGCGTGTTGACCGAACTGTTACGCCGGCCCGCCGAAGTCCGCTTGTATACTTTGATTGCCATCGTGCTTATCCCGCGGTTGGCTAGAACAGGTCTATGTGGTGGTCCTCGTGGAGGACCACAACAGCCTTCTTCCAGTGCTTGGTCGCGCTCATGCGGTTAGTGCGGGTCCGGCGCGGCTTGCCGTGACGAGTCGACGTCCGCACCTCGAGAACCTTTACGTCGTATATGTGCTCGACGGCCTGCTTGATCTGGGTCTTGTTGGCCCAGGTGGCCACCTCGAACGAGTATGCGTTGAGAGCCTGTGACTGGTGCGTGCCCTTCTCGGTCACCAGCGGCTTGATGATAATGCTGTAGGTGTTGTCTTTCTTCATCACTCAGCCTCCTTGGTGCAAAGGGCGCTCATGGCCTCGCTGGTGACGATCATCTTCTGGCGAGTGGCTACGTCGAACGCGTTGAGTTCGCCCGCCGTGCGAACCGTCAGGTCCGCGATGTTCCGCGAACTGAGGTAAACGTTGGCGTCGCGGTCGCCCAGGGCCAGCAGGCACGTGCGGTTGATCTTGAGGTTCTTGAGCAGGCCGACCAGGGCCTTGGTCTTCGGCTCGGCAATCGAAAGGCCTTGAAGAACCATCAGGTCCTGCCCGAGCATCTTGGCCAGGATGGCCGACTTAAGGGCCCTGTGCCGCATCTTGCGGGGCAACCTCTTGCGGAAGTCGCGGGGGGCCTTGGCGAAGGCGTGTCCGCCGCCGCGGAGAAGGTGCGTCTTCATGGAGCCTCGCCTGGCCCGGCCGGTGCCCTTCTGCTTGAAGGCCTTGGCCGTCGTGCCGGAGACCATGCCCCGGGTCAGCGTCGACGCCGAGCCCTGACGCTTGTTGGCGTGGTAGGCAACCACGGCCTGCTTGAGCAGGTCCTCGTTGACGTAGCCGCCAAAGTCGTTCTCATCGACCTGGAGCGTGTCGACCTGCTTGCCCTGAATGTCGTATACTGGAACTTCCAACATGGTTGCCATCCCGTGGCTAGGCGCCGGCCTTGGCCGTCTTGCTCTTGCGAATGTACACGAACCCGCCGTTTGCGCCGGGCACCGCGCCCTTGATCAACAGAAGGTCATTTTCCTTGTCAACGCCTATGAGGCGGTGATTGCGGGTGGTCCGGCTGACCGCACCCATGTGCCCGGCCATACGCTTGCCCTTGCGGACCTTGGGGCCGGTACCGAGGTTGGTGCCGTGAGAGGAGATCGAGCCGGGGCTGCGGTGCTTCCGCTCCGTGCCGTGCGAAGCACACAGGCCCTTGAAGCCGTGACGCTTCATGCCGCCCTGGAAGCCGCAGCCTTTGGTAGTGCCCGTTACGTCCACGAATGCCACGCCGTCAAAGGCCTCGACCGTGATTTCCTGGCCCGCGGCCACCCCGGCGGCGGCGGACAGGCGGACCTCCCGGACGAACTTCTTCGGGCCGCACTGCGCCTTCGCGGCGTGCCCGATCTGCGGCTTGGCCGCGCGGTGGGGCTTTACGTCCCCAAAGCCGATCTGAACGGCTTCGTAACCGTCAGTCTCGGCGTTCTTGACCTGAAGCACGCTGCACGGGCCGGCCTGGACGACCGTTACGGGATGCAATACCCCGCGGTCGTCGTATACCTGCGTCATGCCGATTTTCTTGCCCAGAATTGTAGGCTGCATGGTCACACCCTAGGCCTTGATCTTGATGAACACGCCGGCCGGGACGATCAGGCGGTTCAACGCCTCGATCGTGCGTACGGTCGGCTCGTAAATGTCAATGATCCGCTTGTGCGTCCGCATCTCAAACTGCTCGCGGGACTTCTTGTACACGAACGGACTTCGAAGAACCGTGTACCGCTCGATCCGCGTGGGAAGCGGGATCGGTCCGCGAACACGGGCGCCCGTCCGCTCGGCGTGGTCGACTATCTCCTTCGCCGAGGAATCGAGAGCCCGATGGTCGTAGGCTTCCATTCTGATTCGTATCTTGTCCTGCACCATGGAGAACATCTCCAGTCGGGTTCCGGTAATAACGCGAACGTCACTCGATTGCGCCGAGTCGTTTTAACATACGGATTTATCTGAAACTGTCAATTGCCTGACTAAGAAATTTCCGCTTTTTTCCAAAAGTCGTGCCAAAAACCCATCAATAATACTTCAGGATGCTCTCGGCCACCTGCGCCGGCACGGCCGCGTACGTCCGCGGCTCCATCGTGCTGGTGCCCCGGCCCTGGGTTAAAGACCGCAACTGGGTCGAGTAACCGAACATCGCCGCCAGCGGAACGTCCGCCAAGAGCACGCGGAACACCCCGCGCTGGTCCATCTTCCGGATTACCGCTCGCCGGCCGTTCAAATCGCCCGTGACCGCCCCGAGATACTCCTCCGGGACCGTCACCTGCAAACGCATGATCGGCTCCAGGAAGACCGGATGGGCCTGCTCGGCCGCGGCCCGGAAGGCCATCGCCGCCGCCTGCTGGAATGCCAGGGCCGAACTGTCAACCGGGTGGGTCTCGCCGTCCAGCAGCGTCGCGCGGATGTTGAGCATCGGATAGCCCGCCAGCGGGCCCGAAGTCGCCGCGTCGTGGACGCCCTCGCGGACCGCCTCGACGAACTCCTTGGGAATCACCCCGCCCTTGATCTGATCCTCGAAGACGACCGGCTCGCCCCCCGCCGGCGGAGTGTACGACTCCAGCCGAAGCTTCAGTATGGCGAACTGCCCGCGCCCGCCTGTCTGGCGGATGAACCGGCCCTCGGCCTCGGCCTTACCATGGATCGTCTCCTTGTAGGCCACCGACGGCTTGCCGACGCGGACGTCCAAGCCCATGTCCCGCGTGAGCTTGTGGTGAATGACCTCCAGGTGCAGCTCGCCCATCCCGCTGATGGTGGTCTGCCCTGTCTCGGGGATGTAGTTGTACTTGAACGTCGGGTCCTCGCGCCGCAGCGTGTTGAGCGCATCGACCATCCGCTGCTTTTCCGCGTTGGTGCGCGGCTCGATGGACATGGTGATGACCGGCTCGGGGAACTCCAGGCGTTCCAGCACCACCGGGCGCCGGCTGTCGCACAGAGTGTCGCCCGTCAGCGCGCGCTTGAGCCCCACCACCGCCAGGATATCGCCCGCCCTGGCCTCGTCGCGCCGGGTTCGCTGCTTGGCGTGCATCTCCCACAGCCGGGTGACGTTCTCCTTAATGTTCTGCGTGCTGTTGAGTACCCGCGTGCCGGGCAGGAGAGTCCCGCTGTAGATGCGTATGTAGCTGAGGTCGCCGTGCTGGTCCGAGGCGATCTTGAACACCAGGGCCGAGAACGGCTCGTCCGGATCGGCGCGGCGGAGGATCTTCTTCTCGCTGCTCAGCGATTCGTAGCCCTCGACCGACGGAACGTCCAGCGGGCTGGGAAGCAGACGCACCACCGCGTCCAACAGAGGCCGTACGCCCATGTGACGCAGGGCCGTGCCGCAGAACACCGGCTGGCACTTGTTGTGGATCGTGCCAACCCGCAGGGCTCTCAGGACCTCGTCGACCTCGATGGGCTCATCATCGATGAACTTGGCCATCAACTCGTCGTCGAACTCCGCGGCCTTTTCGATCAGTTCGTGTCGGGCGAGCTCCGCGTCGTCGGCGTACTCGGCCGGGATGAGCCCGACGCGGAGAGTGGTGGCCTTCTCGGCCGGGTCGTAGAAATATGCCTTGCGGGTGAGCACGTCGATCTGGCCTATGAAGTTATCTCCGGCACCCATCGGGATTTGCATCACGATGGGGATTGCGGCCAAACGGCTGCGAATTTCGCGGACGACGGTGTCGAAGTCCGCGCCGATCCGGTCCATTTTGTTGATGAAGCACAGCCTCGGCACGCGGTAGTGGTCGGCCTGGCGCCATACCGTCTCGCTCTGGGCCTCGACGCCCTCGACCCCGGAGAAAACCGCCACCGCCCCGTCCAGCACGCGAAGGCTCCGCTCGACCTCGACGGTGAAGTCCACGTGCCCGGGCGTGTCGATCAGGTTGACGGTGTGCTTGCCCCAGCGAAGCGTGGTCGCGGCCGAGGTAATAGTGATCCCTCGCTCCTGCTCCTCGGCAAGGTAGTCCATGACCGCCGTTCCCTGGTGGACTTCGCCGATCTTATACGTTCGGCCGGCGAAGTAGAGTATCCGCTCGGTAACGGTGGTCTTACCGGCATCGATGTGTGCCATGATGCCGATGTTCCGGATTTTGTCCAAGCCGGGAGCCATAGTTAACTCAAAAGCAAAAAGCACTTCGCCATCGACGAAAAGCCGACCGCGGCCGAAACGCGGCGCCCACAAGGGCGATGCGCACGGTGGTTCCGTTTGTGTTCGGGGCCCACTTTCTTGCCGCCGAGGGGCCTCGGCGGTCACCGATCTTTGGGTCGCCTCCGGCCTGTTGCCGGGCCGGGGCGAGCTTGATGCAGATCAGCCAGGTTGTCTTATCTCATGCGGCTGGCGGAAGCTGCGCGTGTGAGACGCGGCCTCGGACCAGCCTTTTCTGAGCCCCGGCAGAAAAGTCTGCCACCGGGGTCGTCCGCCCTGGGCTATCGGGGCCACAAGGCCCTGATCGCCATCTGCTTCCGCGGACGATTCAGTCAAATCCCTTTCGCGGCCGGCGAGAATCAGCCGCCAGGTTGTGAGGATCATTTTACTGCAACTGCTGCGATTGCCCGTTCGCATGGCCTTACCAGGCGAAGTGGGCGAACGCCTTGTTCGCCTCGGCCATGCGGTGGACATTTTCCCGCGTCGTCATGGCCGCACCCTCGCCGCGGTATGCGGCGAGAAGTTCGTTTGCCAGGCGAGTGGCCATCGGCTGGCCCTTGCCCGAGCGGATCGAATCGCGGAGCCAGCGAATGGCAAGCGACAGTTGCCGTTTGCTGTTGACCTGCATCGGCACCTGGTAGGTCGCGCCTCCGACTCGCTTGGATCGGACCTCGATGAGAGGTTTGGCATTCTCGATGGCCTTCTTGAACACCTCGACGGGCGGCTCGTCCTTGACCTTGCCGGCGATGATATCCATCGCATCGTAGAAAATCCGCCGACTGGCCCACTTCTTGCCGTCCAACATGAGGCAGTTTATGAACTTGCTGACCAGCTTGCTGTGGTATTTGGGGTCCGGCTGGAGTGTGGTTGCCGAAGATGTAAATCGTTTGAATGCCATTGGACTGTTCCGCTATTGCTCGATTGGGGGTTCTGCGATTTCCACCGTTAAGGTTCGTGCCGCTCTCACTTGGGCCTCTTGGCGCCGTACTTGCTGCGGCCCTGCCGCCGGGCCTCGACGCCGAGGGAGTCCAGCGTGCCCCGGACGATGTGGTAACGCACGCCGGGAAGGTCGCGGACCCTGCCTCCGCGGACCAGCACGATGCTGTGCTCCTGAAGGTTGTGGTCTATGCCGGGGATGTACGCGGTCACTTCCTTGCCGTTGCTCAGCCGGACCCTGGCCACCTTGCGGAGGGCCGAGTTGGGCTTCTTCGGCGTGACGGTCTTGACCAGAAGGCAGACCCCGCGCTTCTGCGGGCAACTCTCAAGGGCGACGTTCTTCTTCTTGGTCTTCTGAATGACGCGCGGCTTGCGGACCAATTGGTTAATCGTAGGCATCCGTTTGCAACCTCGTTTTCTCTCCGACGGGCCTTTCCTGGGCTCGCCGGGATATCTGATCAATCCTCTGAGGAACCTTGTGACTCTTCGTTCTCAGCCCTACTGACCCGTCAGGGCCTGCTGGACCGCCTGCGTGATCTGGGCCTCGGTCATTTCTTCCCGTTCGGCCGCCATCAACTCGTGCAACTCGATCTTCCGCTTGATCTTCATCTCGACGTACGGCTTGAAGCTCGTCCCGGCGGGGATCAGGTGCCCGAGGATCACGTTTTCCTTCAGGCCCCGAAGCTCGTCGACCTTGCCGGCCAGCGATGCCTCGGTAAACACCTTCGTGCTTTCCTGGAAGCTTGCCGCCGACAGGAAGCTCTCGGACTGCAGCGACGCCTTGGTGATTCCAAGCAGCAGCGTCTTTGCCGTCGCGTGCTTCGGCCGGCGGGTCTTGGCGGGCGTGCCGCCAAGGGCTTCGGCTTCCATGTTCGCCTGCTCGATCTTATCTCGCAGGATCACGTCCCCCTTCAGGAAGGACGTGTCGCCCGAATCGATTATCTTCATCGATTTGGCGAGTCTTTGATTCTCGTCACGGAAGCGGAATTTGTCAACAACTTCTCCCGGAAGAAGATCAGTATCTCCGACAGACTCGACACGGACCTTGCGAAGCATCTGCGTGAGGATGATCTCCATGTGCTTGTCGTTGATGTTCTGGCCCTGGCCGCGATAGACGGCCTGGATCTCCGACAGCAGGTACTGCTGGAGGGCCTCCTCACCACGAATGGCAAGGATGTTGTGCGGAACCAGCGGGCCTTCGGTCAGCCGGTCGCCGGCCTCGGTGTAGTCGCCCGTGTGGACCAGCAGGTGCTGGTCGTGCGGGACGTGGTGCTCGCGCTCCATGCCCGACTCGCTGCGGACAACGACGGTCATCTTGCCACGACGCTTGTCCGTCCGCAGTTCGACCCGGCCGGAAATCTCGGCCATGGCGGCCGGATCCTTCGGACGCCGGGCCTCGAAGATTTCCGTGACGCGAGGCAGGCCGCCTGTGATGTCCTGGGTGCCGGACATCTCTCGCGGCTGGCGGGCCAGCAACTGCCCGGCCACGACGGAATCGCCCTCTTCGACCTCGATACGGGCCTTGGCGGGCAGGTAGTGGAAGTCGAGAATCTTGCCGCCCTTGTCCTCGATGACGATTCGCGGGTGCTTCTCGCCCTTGTGCTCGACGACCACGAGCCTCGGCCCGCCGCCGGTGCGCCTGGCGTCGACCTCGACGCGGACGGTCTCGCCTTCCTCGACGTCCTGGAAACGCACGATGCCGGTCGCCTCGGCAAGAATCGGGATACGGTGCGGGTCCCAGTAGGTCAGCCTCTGGCCGGCCCGGACCTTCTGCCCGTCCTTGACCAGGATATGCGTGCCGTAGGTGATCTTGAACTTGTCAAGCTCGCGGTTCTTGTCGTCGAGGATGGCGATCTCGCCGTTTCGCTTCAGGGCGACGAAGCCCTTCTTGTCCTCGCCGGTCGGGTCGATCACGGCGTTAAGCTCGCGGTACTTGATCGTGCCGCCGACGCTGGCGAGCATCTCGGACTCGACGACCGCGCGGGTCGCGACGCCGCCGGTGTGGAACGTACGCATGGTGAGCTGCGTGCCGGGCTCGCCGATCGACTGGGCGGCGATGATGCCGATAGCCATGCCCTCTTCAACGAGCTTGCCCGTGGACATGTCACGCCCATAACACTTGGCGCAGACGCCCAGGGGGCTCTCGCAGGTCAGCGGGCTGCGGACGCGGATGGTCTCGAGCCCGAGGTACTCGATCTTCACAGCCATCTCGTAGGTGATGATCTGGTTTTCCTTGACGATCATCTCGTCGGTGACGGGGTTGACGATATTCTCGCGCGCCACCCTGCCGACGATAACGTCGCGCAGCGGCACGTCGACCTGCTCGCCCTTGTACGTAACGGACTTGGTGATGCCCTGGAGGGTGCGGCAGTCCAGTTCGTTGACGATCACGTTCTGGGCCACGTCGGCCAGTTTGCGGGTGAGGTAGCCCGAGTCGGCCGTCTTCAGGGCGGT
>JAUWQU010000157.1 GCA_030610965.1 Phycisphaerae bacterium | reverse complement strand
TGGGCCGCGACAGTTACCGGCTCGGCGACAACTATTCCTTCGCCCGGCACTACGACAACACCGACGTGGCCTGCCTGACCGACGGGTACGTCACCATCACCCCCCTGCAGGTGGACATGACCCTCCACGCGCGCATGAACCAACTGGCTGAATCCGACTGGGATGCCCCGCCGACAGAGTGAGCGCAAACGGGCCTGGTACTCTGTCAACCGTCATGTGATTGGTGCCATGCTTCCGTCTCAGGAAGCATGCTCTGCGGCGGCATGCTTCCCCAGGGCTGGAAGCATGGCACCATATCCATCGGATGACGGCGCCAAAACATTACTGCCCCGTCCCATCCAGAGCCGCCTCGTCCGCCGCGGGCTCGGCCTGGGCGCCGAGATCCTGCTCGACGGGACGCAGGCTCAGGCAAGCTTCGGCCGACAGGCCCGCCGTGTGCAAAAGCCTGCCCGGGCTTTCGGGCTGGCACGTTCGCCCTGCCAGGTAGACCGCCTCGATGACCGCCTGCGTGAGCAGGTTCTCCCGGCCGGAACATTCGTAGGCCTCCTCGTCGCCGGTCACGGCCCGCGCGAACGCCTCGGCCTGGCGGATGAACGTGCCGAGCGGCCCGCCGTCATCGCAGGCCTGGTCGAGCACCGATCCGTCGGGGTCGCGGAGCTGGCACGACTCGCTGTTGGCGGTCAGCGAGCCGTTATGGCTGTGCAGCGTGAGCTCTTCGCTTACCGGCCCGCTGCAGCGCGTCGTGACCACCGATGCCATGCACCCGTCACGGTATTGCAGGATGGCCGCGGCCGAGTCGTCCGTGTCGTATCTCCGCGCGGGCGAGCCGTCGATATCCTTCGACGATTCCGCCCCGCACTCGCTTACGTTGTGCCCGTAGACTTCCTCGGGCACCCCGAGCAGCCAGCCCAGCAGGTCGATCAGATGGTACGCCAGCTCCAGCAGCGCCCCGCCGCCGGACGACGTGCGGTCGCCTCGCCAGTCGAGCTTCGGGCCCCAGTTGAACAGGTAATGCGTCCGGCCCAGGAAGACCCGGCCGAGGCGGTGGCGCAATTCCCACGCCCGCCGGTAGCCCACCGCGAATCGCCGCTGCGTGCCGACAGCCAGTTTGAGCTTGGCTTTGTCCATCAGGCGGACCAGCTCGACGGCCTCGTCGAGGTTCCGGCCAAGGGGCATCTCCTTCCAGACGTGAATGCCGCGATGGGCGCAGAGTTCGACGATGTCCACCGCCGCCATCGGCGGCACGGCCAGGTAGACCGCCGCCGGCCTGGTCTCGGCCAGCAGGCTGCGATTGTCGCCGTAGTGCGGGATTTCCGATCCGCGTACGGCCTGGGCGGCGACGATTGGGTCGCGGTCCGAAACGCCGACCACGCGCACGGTCGGACTTGCCCTGAGCGCCTGGAGCGTCCACCGCCCGAACCCCCCCACGCCGATCACGGGAACCGGAAGGGCCTCTTTGGCTTGATCTGGGGTCATGGCAACTCGATGTAAGCCGCCAGGCGCCCCGCGCGCCTGACGTATAGGCGTCTCCGGGCCGTGCCGGAGCACTGGGAGCATAGGACCGCCACCCCAGGCTTGTCAAGCCGAGTTTAACGCGCCCGACAAACACTTGCAGCTTGGGCGATTGTTCGAGAAACTAGCTACTTGCGCCGGTTGTGGCCTGCCCGCGCTGGATACCTGGACCAATCGTATGACTATCGCACTCAGCGAAAACGACAAGCGGATGCTCGACGGCCTGTCCGGCGAGGCGTCGCGGATGGCGATGTCTATCCTCGTTCGCATGGCCGACGTGTACGGCGCGGGCGAGCTGATGGACGTTTCGCAGGCGCACATCGACGGCTGCGGCCTGATGAGCGACGCGGGCCTCGAGTTCGCCGAGAAACTCGCCGCCGCCGGTGGGAAGGTCGTCGTGCCGACCACGCTGAACATGGGCCCGCTCGACCTCCAGGACTGGCGGCGTTTCGTCGCCGACGAAGAGTTCGCCGCAAAGGCCATTCGCCAGTCAAAGGCATACACCGACATGGGTTGCGTCCCCACCTGGTCGTGTGCGCCCTACCAGGGATACCTCACGCCACGTTTCGGCCAGCAGATCGCCTGGGGCGAGTCCAACGCGATATGCTACGCCAATTCCGTACTCGGCGCGCGAACCAACCGCTACGCCGACTACCTCGACATCTGCGCCGCCATCGCCGGCCGGGTGCCCAGGTGCGGCCTGCACCTTACGGAAAACCGCCGCGGACAGTGGCTGCTCAGCCTGAAAGGCTTCTCGCCGGAACTGCTGGCCGAGGAGGTGTTCTGGCCCGTGATGGGGCACTTGGTCGGGGCGATGGTCCACGACAAGGTGTCCGTTATCGAAGGGCTGCCCGCAACGGCGACGAGCGATCAGTTGAAGGCGTTCGGCGCGGCCGCGGCGTCGGCGGGGTCGGTGGCGCTCTTCCATGCGGTCGGCCTGACGCCCGAGGCGCCCACCCGCGAGGCGGCCTTTCAGGGCACCGAGCCCGAGCAAGCGACGGATATCACGCCGGACGATTGGTATCGCGCCTGGGACGACCTGGCCGGCGCCGAAGAAGGTGAGAAGCTGGACGTCGTCGTGCTGGGCTGTCCGCACCTTTCGTTCGACGAGTTCCGCTCGCTGGTCGATGAGATCCGCGCCGTCGCGCCCGCCAAGGCTCACGAAGGCGTCGACGTGGCGCTGCTGACGTGCCAGCAATCGCTGTCGCTGGTGGATCGGACCGACTGGCTCGCGGACCTCGATGCCTTCGGCGCGCGTATCACGCGGGACACGTGCGTCTTCCACACGCCGATGATCCGCCGCGACGCCAACGTGCTGATGACCAACTCGGGCAAGTGCGCGTACTACTCGCCCGGCACGCTCGGCGTTCGCGTGGCCTTCGGGTCCGTCGGCGACTGCGTCCGCTCCGCCGTCGCGGGGCGGGTATTGCGGAGGCGGCCAGGATGAGCGGGACGACCCGGAAAAAAAGAACCATGCAGGGACGCCCCGTCGTCGCCGGCTCAGCCGCGGGGCAGGCGGTGGTCTCGGCCCAGCCTATCAGCCTCTGGGGCGGGCTGGACGCCAAGACCGGCGAGGTGATCGACCGCCGCCACGACTGCTCCGGCCGGGTCGTGACCGGGCGGGTGTTCGTCTTCCCGTGGGGCAAAGGCTCGAGCACCGGCAGCGCCATCCTTCTGGAGAGCATCCGTCGCGGCACGGCCCCGGCGGCGATCGTCAACTGCGCGACCGATCCGATCGCCGCGCTTGGCTCGATTATCGCCGAGGAACTTTACAACAAGCCCCTGCCGATTGTCGTCCTGAGCGAGGAAGACTTCCGCTCGATCGGCGACGGCGACCGGTTGAGCATATCGCCCGACGGGGAAGTAACCGCAGAAAACTCGAACCCGGGGAACCCTGACGACCCCGATAGCCCCTGACAAAAAAGGCCTGAAATGAGAGTGCTTGGCGCAGACGATGTCCGGAAAGCATTGCCCATGCCAGTCGCCATCGAGGCGATGCGGCAGGCGTTCTCGGCACTGTCGGCCGGGCACGCGGTCATGCCGCAGCGGATTCACATGGACATCGAACGCCACCAGGGCATATCGCTGCTAATGCCCGCATACATCAACGATGCCGTCGGAGAGGCCCTGGCGCTGAAGGTGGTTTCACTGTTTCCCGGCAACGCCGCACGCGGCCTGGCGATGATCCAGGCGGGCGTGCTCGTGCTGGACCCGCACACCGGCAGGCCCGTGGCGCTGATGGAAGGCGCCTCCCTGACGGCCATTCGCACCGCGGCTGCCTGCGGCGCGGCCACGGATATCCTGGCCCGGCCGGAATCGCACGTCGCGGCCATCTTCGGCGCGGGCGTGCAGGCCCGCACGCAACTTCAAGCGATCTGCTGCGTGCGCCCCATCGAGACGGCGTGGATATACGACAACCAGCCCGGCCGGGCAGAGACGCTCGTCGCCGAACTGGCCGGCCGGGATGGAATATGCGCCGACCTGCGGCCCGCGACCGCGCCCGCCGAAGCCCTCGCCGAGGCCGACGTCGTCTGCACGGCCACGACCGCCGCCGAGGCCGTCTTCGACGACGCGGACGTCCGCGATGGAACGCACATCAACGCCGTCGGCTCGTTCAAGCCGCACATGAGGGAAATCCCTCCGGAAACGGTCATGCGGGCACTGGTCGTCGTCGACAGCCGACCCGACGCCCTCGAAGAAGCCGGCGACATCATCCAACCCATAAACGACGGCCTCATAACCGCCGATCACATTCACGCCGAACTCGGCGAGCTGGTGCTGGGCCACAAGCCAGGCCGCACCTCGCCCGAACAAATCACGCTATTCAAAAGCGTAGGCGTAGCCGTCCAAGAAGCCGCCGCCGCCCGAGCAGCCCTAATGACCGCCCAACAAGCCGGCCTCGGCACGGTTGTACCCTGGTAGGAGCGGTAGGCGAAAGCGTAAAGGTATCTGGCCACAATGGGGCCCCACTTGAGGAGACACAGCATGCGTATCATGAAGGACCAGGTCTTGGCTTCGTCCAGCGAAGAAGTGATGGGCTTACCGCCCATTCCAAAAGAAACGCTTCGCATACTCTACGAGCAGTCCCCCAAAGAGCGACCACTTCACCAGCATCATGATATTGGGATGAAGCCCATCGGGAAGATATTCAACACACGCCTCGTCGAGACCAAAGAGGGGCACGCGCGAATTGTGGCAGACGTCGAGATTCCCGACGATGTGGACTTCTCGGAGTTCGGTGGATACAGCATAGCATTTACTGGCCCTCCTAGCTTCAGCACAAGTCGGGATGGAGACGACGCGATCACTTTTGCGCTGGATCGAAGATACTTCAGTAAAGAAGATCTCCAGCAGATACCTCAGAAATGCAGCGACGGCCTTTCCGTGGGTAGTGCCTCATTGTACAGGTACAGCTTGGAAGGTGGTGTTGTCATTATCTGCGTGACGTTTGTGGCCTGCAGCGTCTTCGCGGGGTTTTTCAGTGAGGCTGGGAAAGACTTATACAAGCTTGCTAAGGCGACCTTGTCTCGACTGACACAGAAGGTGAAAGATCAAGGGCGTGTTCCTTCATACGAATTCATTGTGGAGGTCGATGACGACGCTGGTCACTATGCATACCGAGTCGCCGTGCGTGCCGAGGAAGAACACATGTGGCTGCTCGAAAGCGGGACCGTAACCCCAGACACAATTCGAGCCGCGTACAGCGACACACTTGACCCAGCGAAGACTCGACGAGTTGTTGTGACGCTCTGCAACAATGACCCTTATTTCAAGATTGAGTACATTGAGCCCAAGTAGTCGCCCAAGCCAGTCTGCTTCTAGGGCCCGGGCTATTGGGTCCATGTCCCAAATGGCCTTGCATGCAATGACCCCACGGGCTATGTTCTTCAGGTGCCCCGAATATCCTGGAGAGTACTATGCATTCTTCGGATGAGAGCGACCTCGGACCATTGCCTTCCGGCAGCCGCGAAATGGACATTGAGCGGCTGGGGGTGAGGGCGATTAAGAACACGCTGATCCCATTCGTCCAAGAACTGCGCTATCGTGATGAAAGGGCAGATGACACCGGGGTGGACCTATCCCTTGAAGTGCTGGTCAATGGTCGCCCCACGAATCTTCGTTCTCATGTTCAGCTTAAGAGCACTGATCATCCTTCGTTTCGATCAGACGGCACCGTAGCTTTGCCTGTAAAGACGAGTAATCTGAACTATCTGCTCAACGGGCCATCCCCGATGTATATCCTGTACCTTGCCAAGCAGGACGAACTGCGGTACGTCTGGGCAGGGGACGAACGGAAGCGCATCGAAGCCATTAACCCAGCGTGGTCAAATCAGAAGACAATCACGCTGCGCTTCGTAGATACCCTAACTCCTGCAGCCATCAATTCCGTGCGCCAAAGGGTTCTACGAGAGGGGCGTTTTGTTCGCAAGATCCACGAGGAGCTTGTCCGTGCGCCTGTCGACGAATGCTTGACCATCAGCTTGGACACCAACTCGTTGGAGATCATCGACGATTCTGAGGCTGCCCGGACTTTGATGGAGTCCGGTCTGACGCTCGTAAGCGCGGGCAAGTCCAAGCAAGTATCGGCGCGCGCACGGCGATTGCCTCCTCAATCACAGAGAGAACCACGAGTGCATGTGGTTGTAGCATACGCTGATTACATGCAGGGGAAGTACCACTCTGCCCTTGCTCACATAGGAGAGGCCCTGCTGCATCAGAATGAACTCAGTAGGAACGATCGCGATTTCCTTCTGACTCTCAAGAACGTGTGTGACTACCGAACTGGACGTCTGACGCAGAGCGAATACTTGACCAAGCAGGAGATACTGAGCAGTAAGCTCGGCGGCCCTTCACGCCTCTATCATCGTCTGGAGGAGATTCGCTACCGCACCGCGACTGTATGCGGCGTCGATGAGAAAAAAACGCTCTTTGAAGAGCTCTACCAGCTAGTGGCGGAGACGCTGGCCGACGACGCGATATCGAAAGGCCAGAAGCTTCAGGCCAGGTTGCACGAACTGCAATTCCGCAGTTGGGAAGTTCAGATGAAAGCTCTGCAAGTTGCAGCGCAGATGCGACTAGGCGTTATTCCCGCTTCCGGGGTCATAGGTTCTGATGGCTCAGCGATCACAAATGACGCGATAGCAGCGCTGACATCATTGATTAATGCCGCCGTAGTGGAGGCCAAGGAGCTCGGTAATCCTGTTTTCATGGCCGAAGCTTTGTCCGTAAGACTTCAGATTTGGTCGCAGGGGCTTATCGCTCCGTTCTTGGCCGCTGTGGTCCGTGGGAACAATTTCACTCTTCCGGAAGATCAGCTCACGGCAATGGAGGCCAATTTCGAGGCTGCGGTCGGCGCGTTTGCCGCTGTTGACATATTGGATAGAAAGCTTGAAACCAGGATGTTTAAGGCCGACATCTACGAGATGTTGGGGCGACATGACGATGCCGTGGCGATTGCTGGCGAAGTGCTGCCTATCGCTCAGGCCATGGAGTACGTCAAACTTGTCGAGTGGGCCAGCGAGATGCTTCAGGGCAGGTCGATTGCATCTGATTGTGCTTCACAACTGCGGGATGTGCTGCAGCACCAGGACAGGCGCTGGGCTGAGATGACGGGCGATCAAGTTTGTCAGAGTGCGAGAGATGGTGCGCGGACACTCGGATTATCCGATGCTCGTGCAGCGAACTTGGAGAAGGACTACTTCGCTACCCGGGCAGCTGCCCAAGAGCGAACCCGCTGGTGCAGGCATATTCAGTTGGTGCAAAACACTGGTCATCGAGCCTCTGCGGCAACGCTGTACGCACGTGACCCAGATCAAAAGTGGGTGTGTGCCAAGCACGGGTACAGGACAAGGATCGAGACACCCTACTGGCAGGTACTGCTACAGGCGTTCAAGCAGGAACACTGCGGCCAATGCGAAGACCGCGAGGTGAGTCACGAGTAAGGCTGGTGGCATGGCTGTGATGGCTGGCGATTCGGGGTGCCATGCTTTCGTGGCTGTTCGCGAAAGCATGTTCCCTCGGGCTCGGCCGGTGTCCCGTGGTCGTCCGCTGCCAATATCGCACATGGGGCATGCTTCCGAAAACAGCGTCCGGAAGCATGGCGCCCCGCGCGGTCTGGCCAGAAGAGGAAGGAATTCCCGTCCCCGCCACCTG
>JAUWQU010000582.1 GCA_030610965.1 Phycisphaerae bacterium | reverse complement strand
GGGGCCGGCAGAAGCAGCGCGCAAGCGAGGCCGTCAAGGACCTCGCCGCCGAGATGATCCGCGTTCAGGCGATGCGGAAATATCAGCCGGGCGTCAGCTACCCGCCCGTCACGCCGTGGCAGCGGCAGTTCGCCGACGAGTTCATCTACACCGAGACCGAGGACCAGGTTTCGACGATGCGCCAGCTCGACGAGGACCTGGCCGGGCCGTCGCCGATGGACCGCCTGCTCTGCGGGGACGTCGGCTACGGAAAGACAGAGCTTGCGATGCGGGCGGCGTTCAAGGTCGTCGAGGCCGGGCGGCAGGTGGCGGTGCTCGTGCCGACGACCGTACTGGCAGGCCAGCACTTGCGGACGTTCCGCGAGCGGATGGCGGATTACCCGTTCGAGATCGACGCCATCAGCCGCTTCCGCACCGCCGGCGAGCAGACCAAGATCGTCGCCCGCCTCGCTCGCGGCGAGATCGACATCCTGATCGGCACGCACCGCCTGCTGAGCAAGGACATCCACTTCGCCGACCTCGGGCTCGTGGTCATCGACGAGGAGCAGCGGTTCGGCGTCGAGCACAAGGAGCGTCTCAAGGGCCTGCGGGCGTCGGTGGACGTGCTGACCATGACGGCCACGCCCATCCCGCGGACGCTTCACATGGCCCTGCTGGGCCTGCGGGACATAAGCTCGCTGACGACCCCGCCGATGGATCGCAGGGCAATCCACACCGAAGTCTGCCATTACGACGAACGCCTCATCCGCGAGGCCATCCTGCGAGAACTCAACCGCCAGGGGCAGGTGTTCTTCGTACACAACCGCGTGCAGGACATCGAGTCGATCGCCCGCCGCATCGCCAAGCTCGCGCCGGAGGCCCGCGTCGAGTTCGGCCACGGGCAGATGAAGGAGCACCAACTGGAGAAGGTAATGCTCCGGCTTGTCCGCCAGGAGATCGACGTGCTGGTCTGCACGACGATCATCGAGTCCGGCCTGGACATTCCGACGGCCAATACCATGATCATCCACGAGGCCGACCGGTTCGGCCTGGCGGCGATGCACCAGTTGCGCGGGCGCGTCGGGCGGTACAAGCACCGGGCGTTCTGCTACCTGCTGCTGCCGGAGCATCGGGTCGTCACGGCCGTGGCGGGCAAGCGGCTCAAGGCGCTCGAGGAGTTCAGCGACCTCGGCGCGGGTTTCCAGATCTCCATGCGCGACCTGGAGATTCGCGGCGCGGGCAACATCCTCGGCCGGGAGCAGTCCGGGCACATCGCCGCGGTGGGCTACGAGCTTTACTGCCAGCTTCTCGACGGGGCCGTCAGGCAGCTTCGCGGCGAGAAACGGGAAGATCGCCTGGCCGTACACATCGAGATCGGCATCGCCGCGTACATTCCCCGATCGTACATGGCCTCGGAGCGGCAGCGGATGGAAGTCTACCGGCGCATGGCCCGATGCCAGGCGCCCGAGGATCTTGCCCGGCTGCGGGCTGACCTGGCCGACGCGTGCGGGCCGGTGCCCGGCGAGGTCGAGACGCTGCTGGACCTGGCCGAGGCGAGAGTCCTGGCCGGGCAACTGGGAATCGAGAGCATAATCCTCATCGAGCCGGACCTCGTGTTCACCGTGCGAGACTTCCGCGCCGCCAAGGCAGTCTTCGAAGGCGCGGCCGGGACGGTCCGCCTGCCCGACGACCACACCGCCCACTGGCGACTGCCGCCGGCCTGGCGGGAAATGCCCACAATGCTGAGGATTCTCCTTAAGCATTTGAGAGATGGCCGGGGGGAAGTATAATGTCACGAACTATGAACGCCAAAAATGTCATTGCCTGTGCCGCTGGCGTCTTGCTGGTTATTGGTCTTGCGGGCTGCTCCGGCCGGCGGGCCTCCTGGTGGAACAAGCCACAAGGCGTGCCGATAACCCGCCCGACGTCCCAGGACCCCAACATCACATTCGCCGACCCGGCGCCCGTGGCCGTTGCGGCCGTGCCTGCGCCCGTTGCGGCGGTGCCTGCGCCCGCGCCCGTTACGCCTGCGCCCGCACCCGTTACGCCTGCGCCCGCGCCCGTTGCGGCGGCGCCTGCGCCCGCGCCGGTTGCGGCGGCGCCCGCGCCCGTTGCGGCTGCGCCTACCCCGGCACAAAGCCCGATGATGAGTCCCGATGCAAATCGGGGCGAATCGGCGGGAACTCCCCCCACGCCCGAGCCCACCACCGCAAGATCCCCCGAGCCCGCAACGCCGCCGGCCGCGGCGGCAAAGCCCATCGACAAGCCGATGGAACTGACCGACCTCATCAACGCCCCGAAGGTCAAGCCGCGGCTCCGCGAGATCGAGCCCGTGGTCACCACCATGCCGGTCACCCGCGTGCGCCGGCCCCCCCCGCCGCCCACGGCAGCGCCCGTCCAGGCCCCGGTGCGAACGTTCGTGCCGCCCAACCAGACCGCCAAGCCCGTCGGCCCCGATGAAGTCGTCGCCGCCAGCGTCGTGCAGGTCAACCGACAGTTCATCTCCGTGGACGACATCCTCCGCCCGCTGGGCGCCCGGCTGGACAAGCTGCCGAAGAACATCGACGAGCCGACCTTCCGCGACCAGGCCGCCAGGCTGATCGGCCAGGAAATCACCGGGCAGATCACGCGGCGACTCGTCGTCGAGGAGGCTGAGAAGCGGCTCGTGGACGACCAGAAGAAGGTCGTCGACCATGAAGTAAAGCAGGCCCATGTCGACATGCTCGCCGCGGCCGGCGGCAGCATCACCAAGCTCCGCCAGCAATTCCAGGCCGAAGGGCTGACCCTCGAAGAGGCCCTCGACGACTACCGCCGCGATGCGATGTTCAAGCTCTACCTCCGCCACAGATTCATACCCGCAATACCCGTGACGCGGAAAATGCTCTGGGACTACTACCGCCAGAACCACGGCCAGTTCTCGACAGGCCGCAAGTCGCAGATGCAGATCGTGGCCGCGCCGCTGGCGGAGTTCCTCGCCGACCCGACCGCCAGGCCTTCGCAGACCGAACTGGCCAACGCCAAGGCCAAGGCCCGCCAGGTAATCGACGCAGCCAAGGCCCGACTGGACGCCGGCGACGACTTCTCCACAACTGCAAAAAAGTACTCCCACGGCATCAAGGCCACGTCCGGCGGACTCTGGCCCCTGATGGAGGCCGGGTCGTTCAAGGAAACCGCCGTCGAGAAAGCCGCCTTCCAACTGCCCGCCGGCGCCGTCTCGGACCCGATCGAAACGCCCCACGGCTGGTACCTCGTCAAAGCCGTCCAGGTAATCCCCGGCCGGGTCATACCCTTCGAGGAAGCCCAGGAACAGATCACCGAAACCCTCCGCAGCCGCATGTACGAAGAACTGACCGACAAGTACTTCCAGGACCTCCTGAAAAAGTCCCACATAGTCCGCTCGCCAAAGTTCAACGAACTAGCCCTGGACCGAGCGACGGATCGGTTCTGGAATAAGTAAGCCCGAAGGGCGATTCCCCCCCTGGGAACGCCAATCTCCCGATTGGCACTCTTGGCCCTCCCGGCACTCCCGGCCCTCTTGGCCCTCTTGGCCCTCCCGGCACTCCCGGCCCTCTTGGCCCTCTTGGCCCT
>JAUWQU010000013.1 GCA_030610965.1 Phycisphaerae bacterium | reverse complement strand
GAAGGTCGTAGGGAACGGCAGAAGAAGAAGGTAGTAGGTAATAGGTAGTATGAAGTAGTTAACGGCAGAAGAAGAAGGTCTTAGGGAACGGCAGAAGAAGAAGGTCTTAGGGAACGGCAGAAGAAGAAGGTAGTTGGTAGTGGGAAAAGACCGGCCGATTAGGCCCTTGGGGGCCTCATCAGCCAGCGTTTGGCAGGCCGCGAAAACCGGGACTGGCTCCGGCGTTTGGCCGTGCCTGTCCCCTGCAAGTGACAACCGGAAGCCAGTACTTGATAGACACCAGAAGCCCAGGGACCTGTCCTCCGTAGCCTCGGCGAAGGAGGATGGCAATCCCTGGGACTGGCGGCGGGCTTGGCAATGCCTTGACGGTTTTCGTTCCGCGGACGTAGAATAGACCAATGGCGTTAACCGATTCTTAACGAGCGAGTTTGATGAACTGGTCGGACTTGGCGACAACCATCTTCATGACGGTCTACACCTTCAGCCTTGTGATGGTGTCGCTCTACGGTCTGCACAGGTACATGATCGTTTACCTTTACTACAAGAACCGCCGCAACGCCCCCAAGGCGCCAAGCCGATTCGACGACCTTCCGCCGGTGACCGTCCAACTGCCGATGTACAACGAGCAGCACGTCGCCCGGCGGATCATCGAAGGCGCCTGCCGGATAGACTACCCGCTCGACAAGCTCCAGATCCAGGTGCTCGACGACAGCAACGACGAGACCTGCAAGTTTGCCCAGGCTGCCGTGGCCGAGGCGCGGGCCAATGGATTCGACATCGAGTACATCCACCGCGACGACCGCACCGGCTACAAGGCCGGGGCGCTCGAAAACGGCATGAAGACCGCCAAGGGCGAGTTCATAACGATCTTCGACGCCGACTTCATCCCCGCGCCGCACATCCTCCAACGATCGATCCACTACTTCACCGATCCGAAAATCTGCGTCGTCCAGACCCGCTGGGAGCACATCAACCGCGACGACAACATGCTCACGCGGGCCCAGGCCATCCTGCTGGACGGGCACTTCGCCATCGAGCACGTCGCCCGCAATCGCAGCGACCGGTTCATGAGCTTCAACGGCACGGCCGGGACGTGGCGGCGGGCGGCAATCACCGACGCCGGCGGCTGGCAGCACGACACGCTTACCGAGGACCTGGACCTCTCGTATCGCGCTCAGCTTCGCGGCTGGAGGTTCGTCTTCCTGCCGGAGCTGGCGGCCCCCGCGGAGCTTCCGCCGGAGATGTGCGCCTTCAAGGCCCAGCAGTTCCGCTGGACCAAGGGCGGCGCCCAGACGACGATCAAGCTGCTGCCGAAGGTCCTGCTGAGCAAGCTGCCGCTGAAGGTCAAGATCGAGGCGTTCTTCCACCTCAGCGGCTTCACGATGCACCTGTACATGTTCATGCTGGTGGGATGATGTACCCGGCGATGCACTTGCAGACCGTGCCGCTCGCCAACGGCTCCATCTGGCGGGGGGCGTTCGACATAGGAGTCTTCACGCTGGCGACGCTCTCGGCCAGCGTCTTTTACGTCGCCAGCCAGATCGAGCTTTTCGGCAACTGGCGACAGGTCGTCAAGTACCTGCCCGTGCTGATGGCGGTGGGGGTGGGGCTGAGCGTCTCGAACGCCAAGGCCGTCATGGAGGCCGTTCTCGGCCGCAAGAGCGAGTTCGTCCGCACACCCAAGTACGGCTCATGCGCCACCGGCATCCAACTGACGGCCCCGCGGTCCGTCCGCGGCCAAAAGAAACGAAGCCTCCTGCCTTACGTGGAACTACTGTTCGGCGTATACATGGCCGGCTGCACCGTCCACAGCCTGGTGAACTTTCGCGCCGCCATGACGGCCCCATTCCTGGTGATCTTCACGTTCGGCTTCTTCTACGTGGCCGTGATGAGCTTCGTCTCCCAGCACGTGATAGCCCCCGCGGCGAATGCCAAACCGGCAACCGCCCCGGTTCGCGACTGACCAGCCTTTGAGGCCCGCCCTGCCGAAGACGCGCCATGAGCCTTGGTGGTGGGATGTCTCATGCCGCTGGACATTTGTGCCGACATTTGCGGCAATGCGAGAGGCGGGACTCGAACCCGCACCCCTTTCGGGACCAGGACCTAAACCTGGCGCGTCTGCCAATTCCGCCACCCTCGCGAGGCTCTTGCCGCTTGCGGCGGCAAGCGATTATTTATAGGGAAACGCGGGCTTTCTTGCCAGCGTTTTCCGCCCCGGCGAGACGGTTCGGCCTCGCCCGTTTGGCCAGTAATGGGCAGCGAAAGGCTCCATGGTGCCCGGAAAGTGGTGAAAACCCGACAATAAGGCCAAAAAAACCATTGTCCTATGCAGGATAAAGCGTTATTATGAAATTGAGAAGTTTATATATATCGTTCTTGAAACAGGCCGTTTACACGAGCACATCGTCGGTGGCCCTGCGGCGCCGTACGAAAGTATAAGCATAAGTCGCATCTGTTTGTAGCTCTCCGGGCGAGCCGGTCTGTGGCTTGCCCAAGCGGGCCCATGTCGGGCGGCCGCAAGGCGCCTTGGCCCGTCATGCCGAAGAAGTGCGGTTGGGCGATTTTGCCCCGCTGCGCGTTTGCGATGAGCCGCATGCTCGGGCAGTTAGCCCGGCGGCGACGTCCCGGCCTCATCGGGGCAGACCTGCCAATCGAGCATAGGGCCTCGCGAGAATCCGAGTTTCCGCGGCCTATGCGGCATTTTTGCCGCTGGGCCGCTTAAGACGCTGCCGCATGATGACTCGCCAGGCAGCCGGCAGACGCATCGGCGCACGCGCGACCAAACGCCTGCCTGGCGGCCCTTGCGGGCTTCATTTGAGATGCGGTTTTGAAATTGCCGTGACGCGGCCGGAAAAGGTTTACTTCTCCGATTGCCACGGGCGTTAATGGCTGGTAGAAATACGGTTCTCCAACAGGACAGGACTTTCGAATCGGCAGGCTTGCCCGGCGGCCGAGAGCGTAAGCAAACCGATTAGGAGATATGATCATGGCCGTTGATTTCCGATGCGAGAACTGCGGGAAGCTGCTCAGCGTCGACGAAGAGCCCGGCAACACGGTCCGTTGCCCGCATTGCCGCAAGAAGGTTACTGTGCCCGCGGGCCTGGCTGCTTTGCCCCGGCCTCACGTGCCCCCCAACGCGAGTTCCCAGAGCCCGCCGCCGGCCTCGCCGGACGGTCAGGCCGAAGGCGAGGAAGGCGAGGAGCACGTCGAGGGCGAGGCCGTCATCGGCGCCATGGCCACCATCATGCCTTGGGTCATCAGCGTCTTTCTGCACCTGGGCATGTTCCTGATCATGCTGTTCTTCGTCATGGTCGCGGTGAAAAAGATCCCCGACTCGGTCATCATCCCCGATGCCGCGCTGAATCTGGACAATCCCGGCGGCGTGATGAACCCCAAGACCGCGACGGTCTCGAAGAGCGAAGCCGAGCGCCGCACTGTCGTCAAGCGGTACACCAAGCGCGAGGACCAGGTCGACAAGGGCAAGACCGAGCAGACGATTCAGCTCCTGGCGGCCTCGTCTGACGGCGCCCGCGGCGGCGCGGCCGATCTGGGTCTGACCAACAGCGACGCCGCCGGCGGGCCCAAGAGCCGGTTCTTCGGCGGGGGCGGCAATGCCTACCACATCGTCTATGTCGTCGACCGCTCGGGCTCGATGGCCCCGACGTTCCAGGAAGTCCAGCAGGAGATGGTCAAGTCCATCAGCAAGCTTCAGCCGGTGCAGGACTTCACTGTCATTTTCTTCAGCGAAGGCGAGTACATCGAGGGCCCCCAGAAGCGCCTGGTATCGGCGGAGATGGTCAACAAGCTCGCGGCCACCAAGTTTCTCAAGGAAATCACTGCCCAGAGTTCGACGATGGTCCTGCCGGCGCTGAAGCGGGCGTTCCAGATTCTCAAGTTTGCCGACGCCCGCAGGCCCGGCCGGCTTATCTACCTGCTCAGCGACGGCGACTTCGCGGGCATCTCCGGCGGCTCGACTTACAAGGGGCTTAGCGGCAACGCGGCCGTCGTTCAATGGCTCCAGGACAACAATCCAAAGGAGGAGGCCAAGGGACTGGTTCACGTCAACACGTTCCTTTACCTCAACACGGACCCCGAGCCGATCAAGGTCATGGAGACCATCGCGAAGGAAAACGGCGGCAGGTTCAAACTGATCAGCGGTGACGAGTGATGCCGGGAGAACCCATGCGTCAGACAACGACCATACTTGCGGTGATCCTGCTGGCCTGCGGCCTGGCCGCGGCGGACTCGCTGACAATCAACAGCATCCCGTATCGGAACGTGCGCGTCATCGCCGCCGCCAACGGCAAGATCACCTACGAGTTCAACGGGCGAAACTACGACAAGCCGCTGACGGACGTCAGCTACATCGTCATCAGCAGCCAGCGCGAGTTCAACAAGGCCGAGGACGCCCTCAAGGCCGGCAGGTTCGCCGATGCGGCCGCGGCCTACACCGCTTGCCAGAAGAGCGCCGGCAAGCCCGCGTGGCTCGGCAGGCTCTTGCGTTATCGCCGCCTCCAGGCCGCGACCGGCGCGAAAATGCCCGGCCAGGCCGCGGCGGATTGGCTTGGCATAGTCGATGAGGCCGGCGTCAGCCGGCTCGCCGTCATGATGGCGCCCGAAGTCATAGCGCCCAAGGGCTCGTCCGAAAACGCCAGGGCCATCGAGCTGCTGGAAAAGCGGGTCGGCGGCAAGGGCGATGCGCTGCTGGGCGCAAAGGTCAAGGAGATGCTCCTGAAGCTGTACGCGGTCGAGGCGCTTAGCGACAAGGCCGCAATGCTGAACGCCGCCACCGCCCCGGCCTCCGCGCCGGGGGCCAACGGCCGGCCCGGCGTGCCGAAGGCCCCGGTCGTGGAGGTCTCGGTCGGGCAGGTCTCCAGGCAGTTGCAGGAGGCCGCCAGCCAGATAAAGCTCGGGCAGTACGACGCTGCCATCGAGAACATAAAGTCCAAGCTTAACCGCTTCAGCGCCCTTGAGCTTTCCGGCGCGCTGCTGCTTCAGGGCAAGGCCTTTCAGTTGTCGTACGAAAAGGGCGGCGCCAAGGACCGCAAGAAACTGATGGCCGCCGAGTTGTGCTTCATGCGAGTGGCGGCCTGCTTCGACCCGTCCACCCCGGAAGTTCCCGAGGCCCTGTACCTGGCCGCGATGGTCGAAAGGGCCGCCGGCAACCAGGTCGCCGCAGACAACGCGATGCGGCTACTGGTCAGCCGGCACTCCAGGAGCCAGTGGGCCCAGAAGGCCCGGGCCGCGCTTGACGCTTCGGCCGGGCCGGAGTAATGACGGACAAAACAGCGATTCGTGCTGACTATTGAGCAAGACCCCCGGCCGGCGTGCCAGGGCTGATACAGACACCTACGACAGGTAGCGGAACAGGAATTCTGCAGAGCAGAGGAGATCGAGAGCATGTTGGATTTTCAATGGGCGGTTTTGGCGCAGTCCGGCGACGTTGACTACTTCAAGATGCTGGTCTGGCCAGGTGGAGGATACATCGGCATCCTCCTGTGGTTCTTGAGCGTGGTGATGGTGGCGTTGTGCATTCAGTTCTTCGTCACGATCCGCAAGGGCAACATCATGCCGGATCTGGTCAAGCAGCAGATTCAGGGGCTCTTCGAGGAGAAGCAGTACCGCGAGGCGATCGAGGTAACCGCCACCGAGCCGAGCATGCTCAGTTACGTCGTGCATGCGGCGCTCAGTGAGGCCGCCCATGGATATGCCTCGATGGAACGTGCCATGGAAGAATCAGCCGAGGAGAAGAGTTCCGGCATGCTCCGCAAGATAGAGTGGCTTAACTTGCTGGGCAACATCAGTCCGATGCTCGGCCTGATGGGAACCGTTTGGGGCATGATAATGGCGTTCATGGAGATCGTCAAGGCCAAGGGCATCCCCTCGCCGGACAGGCTGGCGTACTCGATCGGCATCGCGCTGGTCACGACCCTGCTGGGCCTGGTCGTGGCGATTCCCGCCCTGTCGGTCTTCGCCGTTCTGCGCAACCGCATCGACGCGATGAGCAACGAGGTGATCATGGAAGCCCAGGAAATGATCTCGACGTTCCGCCCGGCCCCCAAGGGCTGATTGAGTCGAAGGTCACCGGCCGGTCGCCCGGCCGAAGCAGTTAAGGAGCATCGACTATGGCCAAGAGAGTGAGTGTGGCTGCCGGCGAGGCCGTGAGCTTCAACATGACTCCCATGATCGACTGCGTGTTCCAGTTGATCATCTTCTTCATTTTGACCGGCCAGGTTGCCAACGACGCCTACGCCAAGAACGTGCAGATCGTTCGTCCGGAAGACAGCATAGCCATCTCGGCCTCGGTGGCCAAGTTCCCCAACAAGGTGACGGTCAACGTGGTGTCGGCGGCCGCCGGACAGAAAAATCCGGACCCCGAGCAGGCGTCGGCGGCGGGTTTCTACAAGATCAACACGGACACGTTCGAGGTCGGCCAGTGGGACCAGATGATCGAGGTCATCACGTTGCGAAAGAGAGCCTTCGAGCAGCAGTCCGGCAAGGTGGGGGCGTCCGGGGCCGGCGGGGCCAAGAAGGACGAGGAGATGTTCTTTCTCGAAATCCGCGCCGACGAGCGCGTCAACTGGCAGGACGTGGCGCCCGTTATCCGGGCCGGCGTCGAGGCCGGCATAAGCAAACTGACCATAACCGCCCTGACAGATCAGGACTAAGCCGAGGCATACTATTATGGCGATCTCAAGCAAGAAACCCGTTGAGGGCGACGAGACAGTCCACCACATAACGCCCAGCAAGAAGAGGAAGAAGAAAAAAGGCCCGGCGGACATGCAGATACAGATGACGCCGATGATCGACGTCACGTTCCAGTTGCTGCTGTTCTTCATTATGACCTTCGAGTTTCGCGAGTCCGAAGGCATGATCCCCGGCACGCTGCCATCCAAGGGCAGCATCGCCCAGCAGGTCCGAGATGAACTGCCGCCGGACCCGATCACGATCAAGGTGATTCCTTCGGCCAACCGGCTGTCGGCCAGCTACGAGTTGACCGGAGTGGGCGTGGCGATTACTTCCGTAAAGGAGTTGGGCGCGCTGCTCGTGGCGAGGCAGGAACAGATAGGCAGCAAGGAAGTGCCGATCATGATATTCCCGAATCAGGACGTGCCCTGGGGGTTTGTCGTCGAGGCGTTCAACCAGGCAAAGAAGGCGAATTTCACGAAGATCGGCTTTGCGCAGCAGATAATGTGACCCGGCCGCGGCGGCCGGGCGGACGATGGGCCCGCAGAGCAGGATGAGCGCCGCCGCGATGGCGCCCAGCCGAGCCAAGGGAGACTATCATGGCGATTTCTGCCCATAAGACAGTAGAAGGCGGCGAGAAAGTCCACCATCAGGCGCCCGGCAATAGCGGCAATAGCGGCAAAAAAGGCAAAAAAGGCTCGGCGAAGTTGCAGCCGCCCATGGCGCCGATGATCGACGTCACGTTCCAGTTGCTGCTGTTTTTCACAAGAGCGAGTGTGAGACAGGTATGACGAGAATGCGCATCGGCCTGCGGAAGCTGGCGGCAATAGGTATCCTCGCGGTGGCGGTTCTTTCGTGGCCGGCTTCGGCCCAGAACTTGAAGATAGCCAGCGCTTACGAGCAACTCTCGATGAGCAGGCTGATCAAGCAGCTTTCGCAGCTTGGCATGATCGACCTGTTGCGCGCCATCGAGGCCGATATCCCCGCCGCCGACGAGTCCGTAAAAGCTCTGGCCACCCGGGGCAGGGTCCGCATGGGCCTGGCTAAAGCCATGGCCCGCCCGGAAGACCAGAACAGGTTGATGGACGAGGCCATCGTGCTGCTTCGCAAGGCGGCGGACAAGGCCGAGGCCCAGGACGACCGCAGCCCGGGCGATCGCGTCGAGATGTACCGCATCATGCTCGAGCTGGTCACGGCGATGGGGCGGTATCGCATCGAGAATCCCCACATCCTTCGCCTGCGAATGCTTCTGGGCAGCGAAGCGGACCGCAAGATCATCCTCAAGTACACCAAGGAAGCCGTCGAGCGGGCCGACTACCTCGGGGACAAGGTCCCCCGCACGCTGGTGGACTGGCAGACGGACATTGAAATCTACGTGATGTACGGGCCCCAGCTGGAGGACCTCCAGCTGGAGATGCGATACAACGTCGGCTGGGTCCGGCTGCATCGCGCGATGGCGCTGCCGCCCGGCGGCGAGCGGGCCGAGCTTTGCCGCAACGTCCTCTCGGACATGAAGGAGTTCCGCAACGATCCCGAAAGCGGCGTGATGGGATGGGCCATGTACGCCACGGGAATAGCCCAGCGGCTGCTCGGCGAACATGCCAAGGCCGAGGCCATTTTCAAGAAGGTCGCCGAGGACGAAAAGGAGAACAAGGATCTGCGCCAGCGCGCGTGGTTCGAGCGCGTCCACAATCGCATCGCCGAAGGCGCCGACGCGAAGATCGACAAGGCCCTGGCCGATTTCGAGGCCGGCTCGATCGCCATCTGGGGCGAGAAAAAGCGGGTGATCGTCGATCTCCGGCTGGTGCTGCTCAAGAGCTATCGCATCGAGCTGGCGGCCGTGAAGGAAACGAACGTCCCCAAGAGAAAGGCCCTGTTCGCGCAGGCCCAGTCCGAACTCCTTTCGTTCGTGGAAAAATACGCCGACCGCCCGGACCTGATCCGGTCGTTCCTTGAGATGGTCAACACCAAGTTCTCCGGCGACACAGACCTCACCGGCGCAAGCGCCATCGTGTGCATGGCCAGGGCGTACGCCAAGCTGGCCAGTGAGGCGCCCGAGGACAAGGCCGAGGCCGAGAAGCTCCTGCAGAGGGTCCTGAGCCACAAGGACCTGAAGAACCCGAAGATCGCCCAGGCAATCGAGCCCGGCGTGCTGTACGAACTGGCCTTCATGATGAACAAGAGGAAGCTCAACATCGAGGCGGCCAAGTACTTCGTCAGGCTGGCGCTGAAGTATCCCAAGCACGACCTGGCCGAAAAGTCCGCCCTGTTCGCCGTCCGCAGCCTTTACGGGGTCTTCGCCGAACGCCAGACCAAGGGCAAAGTAATTACCTCCAGCTTGCGGCGGGACTACATCCGCGCCCTGGAGACGCTGCTGGGCAACTGGCCCAAGGCCGAGGGCACGGTCAAGTGGAACTTCGACCTGGCCGCGCAATGCACGAAGCTCGCCGACCTGTCGGAAGAGCCGGTAGTCAAGTTCTACTGGCAGATTCGGGCCATCGCGGCCAACGAGAATGTCCCGTCCGAGTTGCTGGAATACATGGAGGCCCAGTACGCGGCACTGGAGGCGCGGTCCCAGATCGTGCTCAACCGCGGCGAGTTGGATGATCTGCTCAAGGGCGACAGCGCACGGGCGACACAGTCCCTCCGACGGCTGGCACAGTCGCTGGTCGAATTGGATGTGGTGGCTCTGCCCGCCGCCGACTCGCCGCCGACGGCGCCGGCTGAGGGCGCCGACTCTCCGACGACGGCGCCGGCTGAGGGCGCCGAGACGCAGGCCTCTGTCGACGCCGTCGGCAAGAAGGTCGCCGAAATCACCAAGGAACTTATCGAGAGCCTCGCGACCTACTCCGACCCGGCTGCGCTTTGCGGGAAGCTGGAGAAGTACGCCGGCGACGCCCTCGCCGAGAGCAAGAAGGTAGCTGCGAAGGCCCAGACGGCCCAGGGCGAGGACAAGACGCAATTGCTGGCCAATGCCGAGGGCTTCAAGGATTGGGCCGCCCAGGCCGACTACAAGGCCGCGGAAATCAAGTACGAGCAGCTTCCCAGGGGCGAGTCCGACGAGGATCGCAAGCGGATCGAACAGGAGGCCTTGGCGGACATGCGGGCGCTGATAGCCAAGTGGCCGGGCACGCCCATTGTGCGAAAAGCCTCCGAGTTTGAGATCCGCAAGCTCATCGAGCTGGGCCGGACCGACGAGGCCATCGTAAAGATTCAGGACTTCAAGAAGTCGTTCCCCGAGCAGGCAAAGCAGCTCATCGAACTCCTGGTCCAGCAGGTGCAGGTTCAGATTGTCCATCTGGAGAATCGTCTGAAGACGGCCGCGACGCGAGAGCAGGCCGAGAAGTTCCGCCAGGCGCTCAACCGCTACCAGACGGCCTACATCAACTTCGCCAAGGACCTTTACATGCCCGCGGCGGGCAAGCCGCTCAAGCTGGCCGAGCTGGACGCCCTGTTGCGCGACCTTCATGCTATGGAGCAGAAGGGCGACTTCAAAGGCCTGCTGGCCCAGGCCCAGGGGATTACCGCCCTGGCGGCCGAGAACGAGGTGAAGCTCGACGACACCAAGGACGCCGACACACTGGCCAACGTGATCTCCGTCGCCAAGTCGGCCGGGGCAAACCGCAAGGCAATCCTCCCCGACCTCGCCAAGGCGACGACGAACATGGTGCTCGACATCCGCGACGTAGTCTCGGAGCGTTACGAGCTTTATCAGATGTACGCCGACTCGCTGCTGTGCCAGGGCAGGGTCGAGATACTGGCCAAGAATGATCCGGCCGGCAAGGCTGCCTACCAGAAAGCCTTGGACGTGTTCAAGACGTGCTTCGAGCTGGACTCGGCCGGGCGCAAGGGCAAGGCCGATTGGCTGGCCAAGAAGTACAATCCCTTCATCGAGGACGTCAAGTCCAACGCCAAGAGCATGGACGCCGTCACCCGGATGCTCAAGACGTTCCGCCGGGAGTTGGTCGCGGCCGGCGAGGATCCCAACAGTTGGCCGGACATGGCGTCGGCGGAGTACGCCGTGCAGAAACTCCGCGAGGCCAAGACCTCGGACCAGGAACGTCAGCGGCTCCCGCGTGCGGTGGACAAGCTGGTTCGCGGCTGGCGGAACCTGCTGTGGACGCTACAGAACCAGACGACGGTGGATCATGTAAACATCATCGGCATGGCCCGCGCGTACCGCGGGCTGGGCGATTTCGGCGAGGCGATGAAGCAATATCGCCATTACACCGCCGGCATCAACGAGACGGATTATCCCAAGATATACTGGCGTGCCGAGTTGGAACGTAGCCAGTGCCATCTGGAAGGCTACGAGAACAACGGCGAGGTCATGAAGAATTTGGTGATCCAGATAAAGTCTCTGGGCGTAAAGAACAAGGACATGGGAGGCCTGGCCGCCGAGTTCGAGAAGGTAAAGAGTAAGGCGGCCAGCAAGGCCGCCGTGGCCGCCTCGAAGAAAGGGTGAGCCTCCGCCGAAGATTGCCGGTGCTACTCTGCGTAGTAGCTCGCTACGAAGCACGAGTTGACGGATGTTTATAAACCGGTGATTGACGCGGGGGAGGCTAATATTATACTGGCCCGGACAACAGGGCGGCATAGCCAAGCGGACCAAGGCGACGGATTGCAAATCCGTTATTCGTGGGTTCGAATCCCACTGCCGCCTGTAATGAATCTAAACCCTTTCTCAGAGGTGATATATGATAAGACACACATATCTACCCATCCTGCTGTGCCTGATGCTGGCGAGTTTTTGCCTGGCTGAGAAAAAGCAGATCAAGCTCAAGAATGGCGAGACGATCGTGGGCGAGGTGGTGGAGCAGACCCCCGAAGGCATTAAGGTCAAGCGGTCCCTGGCGACCGTGTTCTACCCCAAGGATCAGATCGTCTCCATCGAGGCGATATACGATCTGAAGGAAGACTACGCCGACCGCCTTGCCAAGCTCAAGAAGGACGACTTCAAGTCCCGGATGGAGCTGGGCAAATGGGCTCTTGAAAACAAGCTCCATGCCGAGGCGGTCGAGCCCCTCGAGGCCGCCGTGAAGATCAAGAGCGACGAGCGAGCCAAACTGCTGCTTCGACAGGCCAAGGCCAAGCTCGATGCCGCCCAGGCCGCCCAGGCCGCCAAGGAGCCCTCCGGCAACGGCAGCTCCGGCACGGGGGGTGGCGCGTCCTCGACGTTCGACTTTAAGAACATGGTCAGCGACGATGACATCCAGCGCATTCGCATGTGCGAACTCGGTGATAAAGACCGTGTGAAGGTCGAGCTTCGCAATAACGTCGTCCGGAGGTTCCTGGACCAGGTCCGCGGCGAGGGCGACTTCGAGAAGAAAGGCGCCGACGCGGCATTCCGCCGCCGGTCGGCCGGTTGGCAGGCTAAGTACATCATCGAGCACGTCAACGCCGACGACCCGATCAAGAACGACATCATCATCAAGACGGACCCGTCCTCGATGAGGGTGTTCCGCACGGGCATCTGGCGGTGGATATCCAATAGCTGCGCGGCCTCGACGTGTCACGGGGGGGCCAAGGGCAAGGGCGGGCTGAAGCTCTGGAACGTCGCCGGCCGAAGCGACAAGGTGGCTTACACCAACTTCCTGATCCTGGATTCGTTCCACACGAAGAAGGGCTTGCAGATAATCCGGCGCGACGAGCCGGGTGAGTCGCTGCTGCTTCAGTTTGGCCTGCCGGACACCCAGGCCAAGCACCGCCATCCGAAGGAGAAGAATCCCGCGTTTTCCAGCCTGAAATCCGGCGTCGGCAAGCAGACGAAGGATTGGATTCTGTCGCTGAAGCGCCCCCTGCATCCCGAGTACAACCTAAAGAGCAACCCGCCGCACGTGATGAAGCGGATAGACGCGATGTCCGGGCTTCCCACTTCTCCGATTCCGCCCGCCAAGCCGGGCAAGGGCGGCAAGGAGAAGCCCAAGCCCGGCAAGACGACTAAGCCGCCGTTCTGATCGTCCCGGCGGTGCCTGCCGGCAGCGAGGCCTTGACGATGGGATTCATTCAATACGCCTTCGTGGCCGTGCTGGTGGGCGTGCTGCTTGCCGCAAGCGTTTCCTTCGCGGTAATGGGCCTTGGCAAGGTGCTTCGGCGCCGTCGCTTGGCCCGCGACGCCCACGAGAGCGGCATGAAGTTCTTTCCGGACGATCCGTATGACGTGCCGAGGCGCTACGCCGACTTCGCGGTGATCTCCTCCGGGCACAGCCCGTGTGCCAACAACGTCACAGCCGGCAGGCTTCGTGGCCGGACTCTGCGGGCGTTCGATTTTCGTTGCGAGTTGGGCCACGGCACACGCAGGCTGACGCGGCGGTACAGTGTCGTCGTGGCCGAGACCCGCCTGGCCCAGCCGAGCCTGCTGATGTGGCACGCCGGCGACGCCGAGCTGGCTCCGCTGGCGGCCAGGGACATGCAAGGCCGGGTAGGCCAGTGGAGTTACCGCGGGTCGCGTGAGTTGGCCGAGGCCGTCGAGCCCGCGTGCCGGCGGCTCGAGCAGGCCCAGCCCAGCATCGAGGTGCGCGGGTCGGTCGTGCTCATAGCCGCGCCGGTACGGCGGACTATCAGCAGGCACGCACTGGCATTGGGCGAAGTCGCGGGTATCCTGGAGGCCCTGGACAACCTGGCCCAGGACCGGCCAAGTTACGGCGCGGCCTGACTGAACGCCGCCTCGGCCGGGCCCGCCGCGAAAAATACCGCAAGGTTATTGAGCAAGAGTTATTCAGGGCGTTGCAAACGCCTGACAGGCATGTTAAAAAGCTGTCGGCAAAAAGCCATTCGCCGAGCCCATGCCGGCCCCGGATTTATTGGGAGAGGACATCGTGCAAAAGGACAAACGTCTTGCTTACGCAGTATGCGGATTGGTCTTCCTGTCCGCGGCGATGCTGTCGGGATGCCGCAGCACCGCCAGCCCCCTGGCCGAGGCCATGGCCCGCGCCGGGCGGCTCTACGATCGCGCCTGTGCGCTGCTCAACGACGCGGCCTACAAGGTCGGCGATGAGTTCGCGCCGCTGGCGACAGTGAAGGAACTGCCGGCGGACGCCGCCGGCGGCCTGATTGAACTCGTGCCGGCCAGGCAGATCAACCCAAAGGCCGACGAGGCAATCAAGGAGGCCATCGACTGCCTGACCAAGGCGATGGAGTCCGCCGAGGGCCAGCCGGAGCTGGACAAGCTCCAGGCAAAGGCCGTCCTGGCCCGGTTGTATTCGCTTCGCGGCTACCGCCATTCGCTCGAAGCGGCCCGCAATGGCGACGCGGCCTGGGCCGGCGCCCTGAAAGCGGAGAACGCCGCCGTCCAAATGAGCGGGCTGAGCAGGCGGATCGCCAGTTGCGACCAGATCCTCAGCGTCAATGACGAGACCCTCGGCGAACTGGCCGAGGCCGCCAAGACCGAGCGAACCGCCGTTGAGGCCAAGATCGCCGATGCCAAGAAGAAGATCGCGGACCTCGATGGGGAGAAGACGGACCTGACGGCCGCCAACGAGAAACTCTCCGAGTCATCCCGCAAGCTCCTTATCGACAGTCGACTGGCGGGCCCGGTCAAGGGCGTTGATCTCTTCGACAAGGCCAAGATACTGGAAGACCAGGCCGGCAAGAACTCCGCCCGCATCGCGCAGATAGAGGAGTCCATCGCGATGCTGAAGTCCAAGACGGTCGAGTTGGAAGGCGCCGTGGCTGCGACGAACCAGCAGACCACCGTCACCGGCGAGATGGTCAAGAATCGTAGCGAGCGTCGCACGGAGGTCGAGAACCAGCGGACGGGCTTTGCAGCTCAACTGACCGAGGCCCAGAAGGAAGCCGCGACGCTGGCGGGTCAGGTTA
>JAUWQU010000516.1 GCA_030610965.1 Phycisphaerae bacterium | reverse complement strand
CATCTAGTCACCCGACTCGGAGCCGATTCATGCTCCAGACCTCAACAAGCTTAGCAAGATGAGGCGTACCAAACAAGCCACTTCTGGACATCTCGCCGGGTTCTTGATATCGTAGCGGTCGCGTTTGGACCCATCGGGCAGCCGTCGGCTTCTGCTCTATCGCGGCATCGCAACGATTGCCTCGCCGGCTCTCGCGTCGCCAGTCGCGGCGTGTTCGAGGTGCTTATGAAGACACAAGATGAAATCGAAGCCGCCATCTGCGAAGGTGTCCGCCCTTTCGAGCAGGAATACATGGGCCGTGGGCCCAAGGACATCCACACCCACCTGATCGGCGATCTTCTCGTGGTCCGACTCCACGGCGTGTTGACGGCGGCCGAACAGCAACTGGTCAAGACTCTCCCGGCCGAGAAGGGGCGGGGCCTGCTTAAGCAGGTGCGGACGCAGTTGATGGAAACGGCACGGCCGGCCTTGGAGGCGATGGTGCAGGATATCACCGGGGTCAAGGTGGTGAGCTTGCACCATGACATCAGCACCACAACCGGCGAAGAGGTCGTCCTCTTCACCCTAACCGAGCCCCCCGCCTTCCGCGAGGCAAAGAGGGGATAGGGGCCCGTTAGGAATAGGTTCGTCGTCGAGGGGGCGGCATTGACGGGGAGCAAGCAAGAATACGTGTGACATATGTGCAAGACACCAGATTCACAGCCCTACACCATCGACGAATCCGTTCACGAGCGTTTCGATCAGAAGAAGACCATATTCGGCCGGATCGCCTACGATAGAGAATCTCGCTTCTTCGGAAAAAGCATCTATGACAACATCGAGGCGATTCTTTCCAAGGGAAAAGAAGGATATTCAAGAGCGGATCTGGCTCGGGTCATGGGAGCCTGGACGGCGTATGACTACTTCGACAAGGCTTTTTCCTGGCAACCTCTCCGCGACGCCAACAATGTGTTAGCCAAACCGGCCTTAGACACATTACCTGTTGAAGACGCCGCGGCAATGAGTGATATGGTCAAGGAAACGGCCAGGTTCTATGGTGCGTCCGACACCGGCATCGCCGAACTGAATACTGAATGGGTATATGCCTGTAACCGCAAGGGCGAACCCATAGAGATACCCGACCAATGCCGGTTTGCCATCGTGATGACCATCAGAATGGACCCGGCAGCCATCGCCACCTCTCCAACGTTCGCGGCCTGCGCCGAGACGGGATTGGCTTATTCCCGTATGGCGTTCGCGATAGGGTGCCTGGCCGAGTTCATAAGGAACCTGGGTTACAAGGCGATTCCCATGGGAAACGACACGGCCTTGAGCATCCCGCTTGCGGTAGATGCCGGCCTTGGCGAGATGGGGAGGAATGGCCTTCTTGTGACCCCGGAACATGGCCCCTGTGTGCGCATCTGCAAAGTGTTCACCGACATGCCGCTTGAAGCGGATCGCCCCATTGACTTCGGCCTCAGTAAGTTTTGCCGGACATGTTCCATGTGTGCCGACGCCTGTCAAGCCAATGCCATACGAACCGAGAGAGAGCCTTCATACGATTGCGATCCGGACATGAATAGTCCGGGCGTTCTCCGATGGGCGGTTGATCATGAAAAGTGTTTCAAGTTCTGGATGGCGAACGGCGGCGAATGCTCTAACTGTATAGCGGCCTGTCCATTCTCCCACTGCGGCAAGAGCCAGTGAAGCATTCTGTCGGGCCGGTGGCGCGATGTTGCGGCGGGTGGAATATGGTACGCTGGCGCTTGATGCGTGCCGATGCTGCTTGGCAAAGCAGTCCAGCGCCGCGAACCGGCATCGCGGGCGACCCGAAGCGATAATGTCGAGTGAGAGGAACGCACCACGATGTCTGTTCGCACATGCCTGCTGGCCCTGCTTTTGAGCACCCCCCTGCCCGCGCTGGCCGGGGCGCCGGTGGCGCCCGCCCACAACACGCCCGCGACGCTGCGGGCGGCGATCGAGGACCTGACGGCGACCTTCGGGGCAAGCTACCCCAACGGGGGGAAGTACCTGGCTCGACTGGCGGAGATCGAGGCCGGCCTGGCAGCCAAGGGCCGCGCCGCCCGCACGGCCGCACAGGCCGCGTTCGACGCGCTGCAGTTGGAGGCCCTGGTCGCCAACCCGCAGGTCAGCTCTCAGCCGTGGCTGATCGAGGTCCGCGAGCAGTACTGGTGCAATCACGGACCGATGGGCACGATGTTCCAGACCGGCGACGACCACAAGCTGGACTGCGGCGGGCTCAAGGCCTGGCGCGGCGACGGCGGGCGGCTCGACGCGATCACGTTCGCGCCTGACGGCAAGGTGGGCGCCACACGGAAACTCGCCGAGGCGCCCAAGGGCGTCCTTCGCGATCCGGACGTCAGCTTCGACGCCGCCAAGGTGCTCTTCTCGATGCGCCGCAATCGCGAGGACGACTACCACCTATACGAGATCAGCGTCGACGGGACGCACCTGAGGCAACTGACCTTCGGCGGCATGCTCTCTGACGTCGACCCGATCTACCTGCCCGACGGGAAGATCCTCTTCTCCTCGACGCGCGACATGAAGTACTGCCACTGCAACCGCCACATCCAGCCGAACCTGTTCGTCATGGAGCCCGACGGCGCGAACATCATCCAGATCAGCCGGAACACTTTGGGCGACTTCCACTCCAGCCTCATGCCCGACGGCAGGGTTCTGTACAGCCGCTGGGAGTATGTCGATCGCCACTTCGGCCCGTCGCTGGGCCTGTGGACGACGAACCCCGACGGCACGAGCCATCAGTTGTTCATGGGCAACAACTCGTGGGTCCCGGGCTTCATCGGCGATGCGCGGGTCATTCCGGGCACAGACAAGGTGGTGTGCATCTACGGCGCCTGCCACGACCTGCCCTGAGGCGCGCTGGTGGTGGCAGACCGCACCAAGGGCCTGGACGGCCCGGCCCCGATCGAGCACATCTGGCCGCCGGAGGCCAGGCGGCTCATCCCCCCTGCCGACAGCCAGCGCAACTTCGAGATGCGCGCGAAGGGATCGATAGACGCCATGAGGAGCCTCAAGCTGCGGTACGAGGATCCCTGGCCCCTGCACGAGGCGAAGACGGGCAATGGCGGGGGCAAGTACTTCATGGTGTCGCGGTCGATCGGCCAGATCAAGTGGCGGTACTCCCAGCCCGACGGCGAGGTGAACATGGGCATCTTCCTGCTGGACGTTTTCGGCAACGAGGTGCTTGTCCACAGCCTTCCAGGCCGGCGTGAGAACTGCTTCAACCCCACGCCCATCGCCGCCCGCGCGAGGCCCGCGGTCATCCCGTCCCGCGTGAACCTTGCCAGAACCAAGGGCGTGATGTACGTCAACAACGTCTACCTGGGCACGGGAGACGAGATGAAGGCCGTCGCACCGGGGACCATCAAGTGGCTCCGGATTATCGAGGCGCCCGCCAAGCGGTACTTCGACGAAGAAGGCAGGTGGAACATCGACGCGACGCAAGTCCCGGTGATGAACTGGAACCTGACCAACAACAAGCGGATTCTCGGTGACGTGCCGGTCGAGTCGGACGGGTCGGCGCACTTCGAGGCCCCCGCCGACACGTTCGTGTACTTCCAGGCGCTCGATGCCAACAAGATGATGGTCCAGTCGATGCGATCGGGCACGATGATTCGCCCGGGCGAGACCCAGGGCTGCATCGGCTGTCACGAAGACCGCCTTGGGTCGCCGGATTTGACCGGCTACTCGTCACTGGCGACGAAGCGCCCGCCCAGCCGGATCAAGCCCTGGCACAACGCGCCCAGCGTGGGTGAATCTCCGAGCTTCAACTACCTTACGGAAGTCCAGCCGGTCCTCGACAAACATTGCGTCAAGTGCCATGACTACGGCCAGAACGCCAAGGCCGTCGCGAAGGTGAACCTCGCCGCCGACGTCGGCGTTGTGTTCAACACATCGTATCTGTCGCTCATGACCCACTCGGGCCTGCGGTGGACGGGGCCCGAGAAGAAACTGGTCAATCTCGTATGCGACGGCCCG
>JAUWQU010000297.1 GCA_030610965.1 Phycisphaerae bacterium | reverse complement strand
GAGGCCTGTTCGCTTCAGCGAGCAGGGCGAGGTCCGAAGGACCTCGATCTTCGGGAAGCAAGTGCGAGGTCTGAAGGGAAGCATCTCGCATAGGGAACAATACGGGACCTTCGCACGGGGAAACCCAATGAAAGACCAACCCCACCGCCCCAAGAAGTACGTCCGCAAATCCTCACGCTCCGCTCACAACTTCAAAGGTCAACACCGCTTCGAGCACTGGTACGTAAGCAACCAGGTCTACTTCATCACCGCCCGCTGTCGCGACAAATACCCCGCCTTCGCCTCGGAGCAAGCAAAGGCGATCTTCTGGGACCGCTTCGAGCACTACGCGAACGAGGCTCGGTTCTTCCCGTGGGTCGTCTCGCTCATGAGCAACCACTATCACATCCTGGGCTACTGCGGCGAGGGCGAACTGCTCGGGCGAATGATCCAGCGCCTGCACGGTTCGACCGCCAAGCTTGTCAACGACCTGTTACCCGAGCGTCTCACGCCCTTCTGGTCCGAGCCCGGGCATCAAGATTACTTCGACGGCTGCATCCGCGACGAAAAGCAGTGCCGGCGTGCGTACAAGTACACCCTGACACAAAGCGTCCGTCACAAACTGCGATCCTACGGGAAAGCCTACCCCCACACACGAGCCTATCTTCAACTAGAACCCGCCTTGCGCCGGGCCCTGGAACTAAACGCATTCCTTGAGGGCGTGCCCTACAAACGGTACCAGCAAGAACGCAGACGACCGAAGCACCCGTAACGGCTTTAGCGCTATGGGCGAAGGTTACTTGCCTGCGTTTCTTGGGCGGGTACAATGGGCCTCTTGGTCATTGGCTGAGATAGAGCGCTACAATCCAGGAGCAATACTCATGGCGGACAGAATAAAGAAGATCGTGCTGGCGTACTCCGGCGGGTTGGACACTTCGGTGATCCTGCCCTGGCTGAAGGAGAAGTACGGCTGCGAGGTCATCGCGATGGCTGCCGACGTCGGCCAGGGCGCCGGGGAGCTCGACGGCATCGAGGAAAAGGCCCTGGCCAGCGGCGCCAGCAAGTGCATCGTCAAGGATCTCCGCAAGGAGTTCGCCGAGCAGTACTGCTTCCCCATGATGATGGCCGGGGCGATGTATGAAAACGTCTACCTGCTGGGCACGTCCATAGCCCGCCCGCTGATCGCCAAGGCCCAGGTCGAGGTCGCTCTTAAGGAAAAGGCCGACGCCGTCAGCCACGGCGCGACCGGCAAGGGCAACGACCAGGTCCGCTTCGAGCTCACCTTCATGGCCCTTGCGCCCAAGCTCAAGATCGTCGCCCCGTGGAAGGACCCGTCGTTCGAGCTTACCAGCCGGGAGGCGGCCATCGAGTACGCAAAGGCCCGCAAGATCCCGATCCAGCAGTCCAAGAAGAAGATCTACTCCCGGGACCGCAACCTCTGGCACATCTCGCACGAGGGCGCGGACCTCGAGGAGCTGACCAACATGCCCGCCGACGATCTGTGGGTGATGTCCGCGCCGCTCCGCAAGGCGCCAAACACCCCGGCGACGGTGCAGATCGACTTCAAGCAGGGCCGGCCCGTGGCGCTGGACGGCGTGCGCCTTGCCGGTCACGAACTGATCGCCAGGCTCAACGCCATCGGCGGCAAGCACGCGGTCGGGCAGGTGGACCTCGTCGAGAACCGCCTGGTGGGCATCAAGAGCCGCGGCGCCTACGAGACGCCCGGCGGGACGATCCTCTACCATGCCCACCAATCGCTCGAATCGGTCACGCTCGATCGCGAGACGCTGCACTACAAGCAGCAAGTCGCGCTGAAGTACGCCGACATGGTCTACAACGGCCAGTGGTTCTGCCCGCTGCGCCACGCGCTGGACGCGTTCGTCGCTTCGACGCAGAAAAACGTGACCGGCTCCGTACGGGTGCAACTGTTCAAGGGCCAGGCGCGGACGGCAAGCATCGAGTCGCCCAAGAGCCTCTACTCCAGCAAGCTGGCCAGCTTCACCATGGGTTCGGAGTACACGCCCGCCGACGCGACTGGCTTCATCCGACTCTTCGGCCTGCAAATGAAAGGCCGAGGGAAGGTGTAAGGTCCGCGGGGCGATAAAACCCAAATAACAAGCACCATCGAACAAACAAGGACCAAATCATAAGCACCAAATAACAAACAAATTCCAAACGGCAAAACAGCAATTCTCAAAACCGGAAGACCTTATTGGAACTGAATGGCCACAAGTCCTTGTTTGGTCCTTGCTGCTTGTGATTTGGTCATTGTTTGTAATTTGGTGCTTGTGGCTTGGTCATTGCCTGTTGCTCGGTGCATAAGGGATAGCGGCGGGCTGGCTTATTCCCGGTCCTTCGCTGAAAGTCAGCTACGCGCACCGCAGCTTGCAAACACCCCGGCCGCGCGGTACTGTCCGCGACAACATGGAAGTTATCCTGGTCATATTCCTGTTTGCCTTCGGCGCATGCGTGGGGAGCTTTCTCAACGTCGTCATCTGGCGGCTGCCGCGCGGGGAGAGCATTGTTTTCCCGGGCAGCCATTGCCCATCGTGCGGCCGGGCCATCGCGTGGTATGACAATATCCCCCTACTGAGTTGGATCGTGCTTCGCGCGCGATGCCGTCACTGCAAGGCGCCGATCTCGCCGCGGTATCTGCTGGTCGAGGCCGTCACGGCGGTGATAGTCTGCGGGATGTTCGTGTGGTTCTACATTATCCAGTTGCGCAGCGGCGCGGGCGACATCCGCGAGACCTGGCCGATGTTCCTGGCCCACGCGGTGCTGTTCTGCGGCCTGCTCGCGTGCAGCCTGATCGACATCGAAAGCTGGCTCATCCCGCTTGAGGTCTGCTGGCTGGCCTCGCTGGTGGGGCTCATCTGCGCGGGCGCTTCGCCCCCGCCGGAGCGTTTCCTGGCGGCGGTCTCGCCGACCGCGGGCGCGATGGCCCTGGCGGCCTTAGTCGGGCTGGGCGTCGCGATGCTGCTGGTCCACTACGGCTTTGTCCAGCGAAGCTTCCTGGACGCCGACGATCGGCCTGTAGTCGAGCCGACAGCCAAGCCCAAGGGCAAGGCCGGCAAGGGCAAGGGCAAAAAAGCCCGCAAGGACAAGAAGTCGGCCAAGCCCGCAAAAGCCCAGGCGCCGATCCGAAGCGTCGCATTCGGCAAGGAGCACGGCGTCTCGCCGCGGCGAGAGATACTCCGCGAGGTGCTCTTCCTGGCGCCCGCGATTGGCCTGGCAGTCGCGGCCGGGCTGATGGTGACAATGGTCCCCCCCGTCCGCGAGGCCTGGCTGGGCCTAACCGACCCCGCGCAAAACGCCTGGGCCCCGCACCTGACGGCCGTCCTGGCCGCGATGTTCGGATATCTCATCGGCGGGCTCTGGATATGGGCGTTCCGCATCTTCGGCACGCTCGGCTTCGGCCGGGAGGCAATGGGCCTCGGAGACGTCCACATCCTGGCAGCAGTGGGAGCGGTTTGCGGATGGGTCGTGCCCTCCATAGCATTTTTCCTGGCCGCCTTCCTCGCACTCGCGTGGGCGATGACGGTCTTCCTGACGCGAAAGCAGCGCGAGCTGCCCTACGGCCCATGGCTCGCGGCCGGGGCATTTGTTACCGTGCTGTTCTATGATTACCTGATTGAGTTGCTTAATCCGTACACAGAGGTTCTGAGCATGTTGAGCGGCGGCTGAAACGCGAGGCGAACATGGAAAACTTCAAGGGATATGTGTACACCATCTTCAGCGGCCTGGGGCTGCTGGCCGCACTGATCTTTGTGGCACTTCAGTGGGGCGGCGTGAGCGAAGTCAGCGCCTTCGGGCCGGAGGTCAAGCCACGGACGATATGGCTGGTGCTGGCCTCAGCGGTCGGCGGAGTCGTGGCGTTCTGGCTGATAAGGCTGCTGGCCCGCGGAGTGCGTATACTTTGGAAGGTCCGTCGCCAACATCCGCCCACTGACATGCAGGACGTCGCACAGTCGGCCGCGAAGGAGTCGGACGACGAGCAGTAGCCCGCCGCGGCGGAGTCTGGGCCGGCAAAAAACGCCAATTTGCGTGAAATTCGTCCGCAGGCTGTTATCATCTGCATGGGCTGCTATTATTGTCTTCCGGCGGCAGCAACTCTGGGCTGCTTTTTTGAAAGCAAAGGAGAGAGCTATGAAGCGGACTAACCACTCCGGGCTGGCAGTCAAGTCCCTGGCCTTGATCGCCGTTGGCATCGCGTGCGTGGGCTGCTGCGACAAGGAACAAAGGCAGATACAGGCCCTCACCCAGCAATACAATGAACTCGCGCAGAAGAACAAGGACGTTAACGGCCAGCTCGCCGGCGCCCGGGTCCGCGAGAGCCAGCTCATGGGCCAGATGGACGCCAAGGACCTTCAACTGACGGCCCTTGAGACCGAGAACAAGGAACTGCGGACCAAGCTCGGCAGCGGCTCCGGCGTCGGCATCCCCGGCGGCGTCCCGGAAACGACCGTCTACACCGAGACAGTCGGCACCGACGTGCTCTTCAGCGCCGGTAAGACCACCTTGACATCCAGCGGCAGGACCCGGCTCGGCAGCATTGCCGCAACGCTCAAGGGCAAGTACCCCGGCCTGGCCGTGCGGGTGATAGGCTACACCGACTCCGACCCCATCGTGAAAACCAAGAACATCTGGAAGGACAACCTGGACCTCTCAGCCAATCGCGCCATGGAGGTCACCCGGTATCTCTGGAGCAAAGGCATCCCGGCCGAGCGGATCGAGACGGTCGGCATGGGTGCGACGCACTTCGTTGCCTCCAACGCATCGAAGGCGGGCAAGACCAGCAACCGCCGGGTCGTGATCCTTGTAGTTCGCAAGTAGCCGCCAGCCATGAAGAAAGCTCTTAGCTCATAGCTCATAGCTCATAGGGCGCACCGTCGGGGCCGGCGGCTATCGAGTCACGGGCGCAAACGGCCTCCGCGAATCCCTTGCCCTAAGACCTAAGAGCTAAGACCTAAGAGCTCCTCCTAGAGCCGTACATGATTGCCATAATTGATTACGACATCGGCAACCTTCGTAGCGTGCAGAAGGCCCTGGAGCACGTCGGCGCCGACGCGCAGCTCATAACAACGCCGCAGCAGTTCGCCCGCGCCGATAAGGTCGTGCTGCCCGGCGTGGCCGCGTTCGGAGACGCCATAGAAGAACTGAGGTCCCTGCACCTGGTCGAGCCGCTGCGAAAAGCCGTCGCCGAAGGCATGCCGTTCCTGGGCTTCTGCCTGGGCCTTCAGATGCTCTTCGAGACCTCCAGCGAAAACGGCATGCACGATGGGCTCGGCATCCTGCCGGGCAAGGTCGTGCGGTTCGATTTCAGTTCGGCCGAGCTTGCGGGCCATCGGCTCAGCGTACCGCACATGGGCTGGAACCAGCTTCGCAGCCGCACGAGTTGCCCCATGCTCGACGGCATCGACGACGGCGCGTACGTATACTTCGCCCATAGCTACCACGTCGTGCCGGACGATGAGACAGTCATCGCCACGACAACCGACTACGGCCTGGAGTTCGTATCCTCGGTCTGGAAGGACAACATCTTCGCCACCCAGTTCCACCCCGAAAAGAGCCAGACCGTGGGCCTGAGGCTCCTGGAGAACTTCGTCAAGCTCTAAGCTCAAGCAAGGACTTGGGATTTGAGATTTGAGATTTGAGATGTGGGATTTGGGATTTCAGATTTGAGATTTGGGATTTCAGATTTGGGACTTGGGATTTCAGATTTGGGATTTCAGATTTGAGATTTGGGATTTCAG
>JAUWQU010000517.1 GCA_030610965.1 Phycisphaerae bacterium | reverse complement strand
TTTTTGTGCTTCTGTTGCTGCTTCTTCTGCTTCTGGTGCTGCTGCTTCTGCTTCTGTTGCTGCTTCTTCTGCTACTACCTACTACCTACTACCTTCCGTCTACTACCTTCCGTCCAAACAGAGCACGCAGAGCGGTTCTTGTTGAATCTTATCACCTCTGCGCTCTCAGCGTTCTCCGCGATGAACCCACGTCTTACTTTGCCCCGCGAATCGCTTCCCGGGCCGTTCTCAGCTTGGGCGGGTTCTTGTCTTGTTCGATCGTCTTTATCACGTCATCGAAGGCGGCGAGGCTGGTGGCCTTGTAGTTGTCTTCGCCTCGGCGGGAGGCGATCTTCTGGCGCAGCTCGCGGAGTTGGGGCAGCAAGTCGCGGGCGTTGCCTCCGTACTGCTTGAGGGCCGCAAGGCAGCGCGGAATCCGCCCGGGCCATCCCCATCGGGACGGGTCGATCTGGTCCACGCAGAACTGCATGCCCTCGCTGATCCGCATACGCGCCAGCAGGTCCAGCCCGGTCATGCGGATGCCGTCGGCGAACATCATGTCGCTGGGAGCCGAGGTCCGCGTCGCCTCGATGATCGCCGGCAGGTAGACAGCCAGTTGCTTGCCGTCCTTTACGCTCTTGACTGCGCCGGCCAGCAAGCCTCTCGTCCGGGCGTCCTCGTTTTGGAGAATAGAGCCGAACGCCGCGACCAGCAGCTTCTCGTCGCCGTCGTAGGCCAGCGACTCGGCGAAGAGCCCCGCCTGCCCGCCGCGCGGCTTGGCAAACAGCACGGCCGCCAGGGCTCGCTGGACGTGCAGGCGACTGTCGCCGGGGATCTTACGCGTCGCCAGCTTCAGCAGGTCCTCCGTGACGGCCTTTCGCGTGGCGTCGTCCTGGTTGCCCAGGGCCTTGACGGCCAGGCTCACCAGCCACGGGTCGTCGCCCTTGATAAGCTCGCACAGCTTGGGCACGGCGGCCTTGGCTCGCGGCCCGAGTTGGACGAGGGCCTCACAGGCGCCGTAGGTCTCGTCAGCGTTCTTGCTGGAGAGCATCTTGACCAGCCGGGCGGTGTAGTCGCCCTTGTGATGGCCGAGGCTCCTGGCGGCGCGGAGGCGCACGATAGGCGACCAGTTCGACAGGCGGCTGAAGAGTTCCTCGTCGGTCATGTGGTCATAACTTGCCTCGCCGTCCCAGAACGTGAAGTTCCGGCCGTCTTCGACTACCGACTCAGCCTGGGCCGCCGTCAGCGCGGGCGTCTTACTGGGCGCCTTGCCGGTGATGTAGAGGCTCTTGAGGCCCAGACCGTAGCTGAGCAGGTATCCGCCGGTGGCGTCCCAGTTGCGGTAGGAGTCGCCGGCCTGGCCGGGAATGCCCTGGTGAGCGAACGTGCCGTCCCATCGTCGGGCCAGGTCGTAATACCAGCCAGTCTCCTTGAGGTACGCGCCCGTCGCGTTGGGACCGGACCGCGAGACGCCCATCAACGCCCAGGCGAGGTTGAAGTAGTTGCCCGTATGGCCGCTCTCGCGCTCGGTGAAGCCGGCGGTGGCCATCTTGGAAAAGTAGGAAGCCGCCTCGGCGTCGCCCAGCAGGTCGTACAGCACGGCGCCCATCGAGTTCTTGCCGTTGTCCTCGTGCTCCAGCCACGGGGCGTGGTCGCCGTAGGGAATCGAGCCCTTGCCGACGTACCACCTTACGAACGCGGCCGACTTGGCGATGGCGGAGTCGATCTGCGGCCTGCCGACGCCGGCTTTCTGGGCAATGACCAGCGGAATGGTCACGCACAGGCCGGTCTGGTTCATCGAGCCGTAGCCGTGCAGCAGGCCATTGGTGAGCTTGTGCTCATGGCCCCAGGTGCCGACGGGGCTCTGGAAGGCGGCGATCTCCAGCACGGTCTCGCGGAGGATCGGCAGGGCGGCCTTGTCCTTGGTGGCCAGGTAGTACTCAGCCAGGAAAAGGTCGCCGTATCCGTAGTGCCACCACCACACGCCGTCACCGAGCGTGCGGCCGACGTCTTTGACGTACGCGGCGAGCATGGCCCGGTGCTCCTTCTTGCCTGACGCCAGCAGCGCCAGCGCGGCCAGGTCGGTTGGAATGTTCGCCCGCCTCAGGCCCTTGGCTGCCAGGGCCTTGCAGCCCTGGTCGAAGATGGCCTTGGACTTCTCGCAGTCGTACGGCGCGGTGGCGCTGTAGCTGCCCATGACCTTGAGCTTGAGCTCGACGTTCTGGGTCTTGCCCGCCCGCCAGCGGATGAGCTTGAGCAGGCCCTTGGCCGCCTTGGTCTCCGCGGCGGTAATGGCCTTGCCGAAGGCGATGCGGGCGTCGCTGCCGAAGGGCTTGGCGCCGACGCCGAGGATCACGTCGCCTTTTGCCATCACCCCGTCAGCGGGCGAGCCGGATGCGACCTCCGTGACGAGAATCTGCCGCGCATCCGCCGTCCGCTGGCGCCACGCCCACATCCACCCGCGCATGCCTGTCGGCCCGAGGTTGACATCCCGCGCCTTGGTGGGCTCGTCGCCCTTGGTGAAGTCCAGCGGGCCGGGCTTGCCCTTGGGCGACGGCACGGCCGCCGAAAGCACCGCCGCGTTTACCGACACCAGGAGAGCCGTAGCTATCGCAAAGAAACCGATCCTTCGAAGAGCCATGCTGTAATTCCTCATATGATGCCCAGAAGTTGCCCGACAAAGCCCCGCCCGCCGCGGGGTGTGCGCGCGGTAGATTCTACCGCCCCAAAAGCGCCGGGCCAAGTGAGTAAGTATTATGAATTGAGCAGGGATCAACCCATCGCAGCCTTGGGCCGCAACCGCCGCAACCAAAGATATCTCTCGCAGAGGTCGCAAAGATCGCAGAGATCGCAGAGAAGAAGAGATAAGAAGCTGTTTCACCTCTGCGTTCTCTGCGACCTCTGCGATGAATCTATGCTTCAGGTTCGGGCCGCGCCACGTCAGCCGACGACAGCGGGCTCCGCCTTCACTTCCGCGGCCACCTTCGCGGGCGCCTTGTCCGCCTCGACCCATTTGGCCATCTCCGCCGACGTGTCGCCAGGCTCCTGGTAGTTGCGCTCGTAGAACGTCGGAGGCTCCCAGGTCCACCCGGCCTTGAGGCGACGGTCCTCGCGCTTGAGCAGCATGTGGATGATCCGCCCATACACCGGCCCGGCCAGGCGGGCCTTCAGGCCGAACTCCTTGTAGATTCCCTTGAGCGTCTCGGACAGTCGCTGTGCGACCTGGTGGTTGCCGAGCTTTCGGTACCACTTTCGCCCCGCCCAGAGAGCCCCGGCGAATGTCGTCGCCAGCCCGTCGGCCTCCCACTCGAAGCGCCGCCGGACCCGCGCGTCGGGATGATTCTTATACCTCTTCCAGCCGGCCAGCGTCGTCCGCGCGACGCGAAGCACGCTGGGCCCGTTGACCTCGAAGTCGCGGGTGAACGCCCGCAGGAGCATATCGGTCTCGGCGCCGGGCTCGATCGACCCGTGCCGCCAGTTGAAGCGGTATTGCCCGTGTACGTCGGCGGGGTCGATCTCTTCGTCGGTGAGGATCACGCCGCGCTGTTTCAGGTCGGTGTGCAGCGGCGAGCCGGGCGACGGCGAGTAGAGCATGAACTGGTGGAACTCCGTGTCGTGGCTGACGGCGTAGTCGATCGCCTCGTCGATGTTGTCGGCGTTGTGCTCCTCCAGGCCGATGATCGTCGAGCCGAGCACGCGTACGCCGTGCGACTGGAGGTCGCGGACGAGCTTCCGCGTGTCCGTGTCATTCAGCTTGGAATACTCGCTGTCCTTGCCCTCCAGGCCCATCCACACCCACGAAATGCCCAGGGCGACGAGTTGCTCCATCGTGTAGCTCTTGACCGCGTTGGCCGAACTGAAGACGTACAGGGCCCAGGATTTGTCGTGCTTCTTCATTAACTCGAGCAGCCGAAGCGCGCGCGGGCGATGGAGCAGGAAGTTCTCGTCCATGACGAAGAACGACCGCATGTTCATGGCCTCCTCCAGCTTGGCCATGATCTCGAACAGTTCGTCG